>NZ_JBFULE010000031.1:0-21168 GCF_056400485.1 Roseateles sp. P5_B10 | reverse complement strand
AGGCACGGGCGTGGCAATGGCGCCGGGCTGGTCGTTGTGCTTGTTCTGCACGCCGTAGCCGCCCACGATGGCCGCCACGTGGCTGAGTTCGCGCAGCCACTGCGTCCAGGTGGCGCGGTAGAGATCCTCCAGGGTCTTGTCGTCCTTGCCGTCCTGCGGCACGAGGCCCGGCAGCATCTTGACCACGCGCTCCAGGTTGCGCATGCCCAGCGTGGTGGCAGCCACGGCGTCCGCATCGCCGACGGCCTCGGCGTTCTCGCCGAAGTCGCCGCCCTCGGCCTTGGGCGCGCTGAAGCGCAGCCAGGGCTTGCCGTCCTGCTCGCGCGCCCACAGGTTGAGCTGCTGGCGCTCCTCTTCGGGCGTCTTGGCGCTGGGGATGGGGGTGTAGCCCCAGCGGGTGGCGAACACGTCGTAGGGGCCGATCTTGGGAATCAGCAGCGCGGGATCGACGTTGTCCTCCGGCTGGACGAGGTAGTTGAAGCGGCTGTAATCCATCAGCGTGGGCACATGGCCCATGGTCTTGAGCCACTGGGGGTCGCGCAGCTTGTCCACCGGGTACAGGGAGCTGGCCTTCATGTTGTGCGGGAAGCCCAGCGAATGCCCCACCTCGTGCGTGACGACGAAAGCCACCAGGTCGCCCATGAGGTCATCCGGCAGCGGCAGCTTGCGGGCGCGCGGGTCCAGCGGGCCCACCTGCGTGACGTACCAGTCGCGCTGCAGCTGGACGATGTTGTGGAACATCACGATGTTGGCGTTCAGGATCTCGCCGCTGCGCGGGTCAGCCAGGTGCGGGCCGTAGGCATTGGCGGTGGGCGACGGCACCCAGCGGATGACGCTGTAGCGCACGTCCTCGGGGTCGAACTCCGGGTCTTCCTCGGGCGTGGGGAATGGCCGCGCCTGCACGGCGTTCTTGAAGCCCGCGGCCTCGAAGGCCTCGTTCCAGGCCTCGACGCCCTTCTTCACATAGGGCACCAGCGAGGTGGGCGTGGCCCTGTCGATGTACCAGACGATGGGCTTGACCGRCTCGCTCACCGCGGCGCCGGGGTCCTTCTTCTCCAGCCTCCAACGGGTGATCAGGCGCTCGCGCCGGACCTCGTGCGCGCCGGCGCCGAAGTCGGTGCGGCTGACGCTGAAGAAGCCCACGCGGTCGTCCAGCAGGCGCGGCATCATGGGCTGCTGGGGCAGTTGCACGATGCTGTAGGCCAGGTTGAGCGACACGCTGCGCGCCGCCTGCATCTGCGGCAGCACGGGCAGGCCCGGTATCGTGGGCATGGGCGTCGGCATGACGGTGTAGGTATGCACCGCGTCCACCCGCACGCTGCCGGGGAAGGCCTTGGTCTGCTCCACGTAGCTGCGGCTGCTGTCCACGCCGCCGCGCACCATGGCACGGGCGCTGAAATCGCCCACTTCGGAGTTGAACAGCCGCGTGACCTCAATCACCGGCGCGCCGTCCTTGCCGAAAGCCTCCACCGGAAACACCGCCAGGATGGCATCCCGCTGGGACAGGCGCACGGCGTCCGCGATCGGGCTGCCCGGCGCGCTCACCGCATCGTGCGACACGAGCTGCAGCATCACGCGGTTTTGCTTGAGCACGAAGCGCAGCACGTCCTGGTTGAGTGTGCGCCCCACATGATCCTGGCCCGCGGGCACGGCGGTGGCGTTGGCCACCATCAGCAGCGGCTGCTCCAGCAAGGCCTTGGGGATCTCGAAATAGAGCTTGTTCTTGAGGTTGTGGACGCGGAACAGGCCCTCCTGCGTCTTGGCCTCGGCCGTGATGACCTTGTCGAAGGGCTTGGGCTCGGTCACGTCGGGCGCCGTCGGGCGCGTTGCGCCAGCGGGCGCCGAGGCGCCGGAGGCCGGCGGAGCGGGGGGCGTTTGGGCGAAAGCCTGGCTAACGGCCAGAGCCAGCAGCAGGGCGGCTGACAGCGCCCGGCTTTGCGTCTTGTTTTTCATGGCATCCCTTGGGTCCGGCGCACCACAGCGCGCACGGTGGGCATCATAGGCAAGGGGCCGACGCGCTCACCAAGCCTTGAAGCGCCCCGTGACATGCAGCAGCGCCATGAACTGCAGCAGGCCGTCGTAGTAACGCCATTGGCCGGCGGGCGGCTCCAGCGCCCAGAGATCGTTGACGAAGCGCGCACCCAGCGGCTTGTCGACGAGCAGGGCTGCGACGGCATTGCTGGCCATCAGGCCCGTGGCGGCCTCGTCATTCAAGGGCTTGCCGTCCACCGTGTAGAGATGCGGATAGGGCTTGCCGTACTTGCCTTGTGAAGCAAAGAAGCCCAGCAGCTTGCGGCTCAAGCCCGCGGCGTCCGGGTTCTTGTCCCACCAGGCCTGGTCGACACTCCAGTTCACCGCCGTGCGGAAGGCGTCGTAGCGGAAGTCCTCATGGCCTTCATGCACGCGCGGGCGGCCGTCGAATTCGGCGTAGTCGGGCGTCAGGCCGGTCTTCGGATGGGCCGCCACGGAGAAGTAGGCGCGGCTGATCCCGGCGATCTCGGCCCAGCGCTCGCGGTCCTCGGGTTTGGCGGCGCGGCGGGCCCAGATCTCGTAGAAGGCGGGCAGGTGGTAGGACGGGTCGCTGAAGTCGGCCGCCTTGCCGATAGGCACGAAGACGACCTGGCCGCGCTCGGGCGAGAACATCGAGCGCACGCCGTCGACGATGCCGCCGTTCATCTGCTCCTTGTGCAGCATGGTGCTGAGCAAGGCCTGGGCCTGGGCGTTGTAGTCGTACAGGCCCTGGCCATTGCCCCAGCGGGCGGCCGCCATCAGCAGCGCCGTGGCGAAGTACTCCTCGCCGTCGGACGCGGGCACGGTGTCCTTGTCGCAGCCCTTGGGCCGGCATTGCCAGCGAAAGTAGCCGGCGCGCGGGCCCGTGCGGTAGCGCATGTGGGTTGCGGCCCAGTTCCACAGCGCGTCGAACTCCGCCTTGCGGCCCATCTGCACGGCAATCATCATCCCGTAGGACATGCCCTCGCTGCGCACATCGGCGTTGTTGACGTCCAGCACATAGGCGGCCGGGCCGTCAGGTGTGGCGGGCGCGGCGTAGACGACACGGTGTTCGGCGTCGCCCTCGAACAGCGACTGCCAGTAGCCGGCCAGCCTGGCGTCGATGTCGGCCTCGGTCACGCTGGGGCGGATCTCGCGCAGCAGGTTGCGGTAGTTGCCGGTATGTGCCGCGCCACGCGGCGGGAGGGTGACCGAGGCCAGCGGTGCCAGCACCAGCTTTTGCAGCACCGCGTTGTCATCGAGGCGCCAGACCTTGATGACATGGCGGCCGGGCTGCAGGCTGGCGAAGCGTGCGCTGAGCACAAAGCCGTTGTCCTTGACGGCCTGCGCCCAGTCCTTCTCGCCGCGGCTCAGCTCGGGGCCTGCAGTCGGCACCAGGTTCAGCTTGAGCTCCTGCGCCGGCAACTCGTCGACGGCCACGGCCAGGCGGATGCCGCCCGCATTGCGCGTGTCCAGCGTCGGCACCATGTGCAGGCTGAGCAGCGTGTCGCCGGCATGCGACGTGTCGACGTCGTACTCCAGCCGCACGCCATCGGCCAGCGTTGTCGGCGCGTGGCCTTGCGGCAAGGCCGTCACAGCGCCCAGGCCGTGGCCGAGGTTGGGGATGACCGTCCAGGTCAGGCCCTGGCCGTTGATGGCGCGGCTGAACCGAATCGCCTCCAGCGTGATCGCGTTCGACGGTTCTGCCGTGGCGCGCTCCAGCTGGCGTTGAACTTCGGCCGGATCGGCGCTGCCCGCCACGCGCTTCACCGCCGGCATGCTGTTCTTGTCCGGCTGCTGCCAGCTCGTGTAGCCGATATGGGTCTGCAGCATCATGCCGGCCCATTTGCCGTTCGCGAGGGCGTGGTACTGGTCGGCGATGGCCTGGTCGCGCTGGAAAGCGGCCTCGGCGCGGTCGGCAAAGACATTGGCGCGTGCGTCACCCGCCGCAGCCAGCTTGCGGTTCCATGCCGCCGCATAGTGCAGCCGGTAGAGGTTGGCCATCGCCAGCACGGGGTGCTCGATCAGCTGGAAGTAGGCGTCGAGCTGGTCGGCCTTCAGCCCCGCCTTGACCTTCGCCACGCGCGCTTCCAGCACCTCCCATTCGGCGACGCGGCGGCCGAAGTCGCCGCCATCCAGCGCATCGGGCGAGGCGTTGCCGAGACGGAAGCTGCCCGCATCGACGAGCTCAGGCTTGCGCCGTGCCGCATACTGGCTGTAGCGAGTGACCAGCTCACCGATCTCCGCGGCTTGAGCGCCGCCGAAGGTCCGCGCCGCCCAGTCGCGCGGGTAGGCCGACAACGCCGCCGGCGTCATGCGCGCGGGCGACCAGGCCATGTCGAGGAAGAAGCTGATCGGGAACTCCATCGGCTTGATGTCGCCGACGTTGACGATCCACAGCGCGTCCGCTCCGCGCTCGTGGGCCAGGTTCATCTGCTGCCAGGTCTTCTCGATCTGGTTGGTATTGAGCCACTTGTAGTTGCGCGGCCCGCCCACGTAGTCGAAGTGGTAGTACACGCCGTAGCCGCCCTTGCGGTCGAGGTCTTTCACCGGCAGGCGGCGGATCTGGCCCCAGTTGTCGTCGGCAAACAGCAGCAGCACGTCGTCGGGCACCTGCATACCCTTGTCGTAGTAGTCCTGCACCTCCTTGTAGAGGGCCCACATCTGCGGCGTCTTCTCGGCCGGCTGGCCGGTCACGTCGGCAATGATCTTGCGCTGGTCGCGCACGACGCTTTCGAGCAATGCGGTGGCCGTGCCCTCGCTCATCGGCTCGTCGCCGTCGCCGCGCATGCCCACGGTGACGAGGGTGTCGAAGGCCTTGCCGCCGGGCCGGCCCATCGTGCGCTGGATGCCGCCGCGCCAGAACTCGCGCAGCTGCTCGGGGTTCTTCGCGTAGTCCCAGGCGCCGCCCTTGGAGCGCGCCCATTCGTCATGAGCCCGCGACATCGGCTCGTGGTGGGAGGTGCCCATGACGACGCCCATCTCGTCGGCCAGCACCATGTTCCTCGGGTCGTCGGCATTGAAGGCGCGCGGCGCCCACATGGCCGGCCACAGGTAGTTGCCGCGCAGGCGCAGGATCAGCTCGAAGACATGGGCATAGAAGGCCGAGTTGGCGCCGCCGAACCTGGCCTGCGCCCAGGTGCTCAGCGCCGGCGCCTCGTCGTTGATGAAGATGCCGCGGTACTTGACCTGGGGCTGGTCGTCACGGGCGCCCGCGGTGACGAAGACATCGGTCTTCTTTTCCACCGGCACGTCCGCCCACCAGGCCCAGGGACTGACGCCCATGCGGGCCGACAGGTCGTAGGTGCCGAAGACCGCGCCGCGGCGGTCCGAACCGACGATGACGAGGGCACGGGCGATGCCCGGCCAGGGCTGCTCGACGACCACCTGGCGGTAGGCCTCCCAGCGGCCCTTGAGCCCGTCGAGCTTGAGCTTGCGGCGGGCGACGAGATCGTCCAGCATGGGGCTGCGCCCCAGCTCGCCGATGACCACGATTTCGCCGCGCGCGTCGGCGATACGGTTCAGCAGCGCTGCCGGCTTGCCCGACACGCGCTCCAGGTCCGCCGCGAAGTTGCGGCTCGCATGCTGGAGCGCCGGATCGGCCGCAGCATCGACAACAACGCCAGCCGCCTGGCCCGCCTTCACCAGTGCCAGCGCGCGACCGGGGTCGCGCGCGCAGACCGACACGGGTGCGTCGCAAGCCAGGGCGGGCACGCAAACACCAGCCGCGACCAGCAGCCCCGCGAGGATTTTCAAAACACGACGAATCACCGCTAGTCTCCACGCCCGGCGTCCTGGCACGGGACGCTCTTTGGCCATTGATGTTTACGCAATCAGTTTTAAAGCACAAAGATGATCGCGGGGGCTGATCGGGATTTTCCCTGGTATCTCAGCCCACTTCTGCCTGATGCACGCCGCCATGATGAATTCCATAAAGGCGCGCTTCAGCCTATTTATGGTAGCGTAACCTTTTCGAAGCCGCCCGCACTGCCCACGTCCAGCAGGCCACGATTCATGATCCACAACCCCGTGCTGCCCGGCTTCAATCCGGACCCCTCCTTCTGCCGCGTCGGCGATGACTTCTACATCGCAACCTCCACCTTCGAGTGGTACCCCGGCGTGCAGATTCACCATTCGCGCGACCTCGTCAATTGGACGCTGGTGACGCGCCCGCTGAACCGCAAGAGCCAGCTCGACATGCGCGGCAACCCGGACTCCTGCGGCATCTGGGCGCCCTGCCTGTCCTACGCGGACGGCCTGTTCTGGCTGGTCTACACCGATGTGAAGCGCTTCGAGGGTAACTTCAAGGATGCGCACAACTACATCGTCACGGCGCCCAGCATCGAGGGCCCCTGGAGCGACCCGGTCTACGTGAACTCGTCGGGCTTCGATCCCTCTCTCTTCCACGATGAAGATGGCCGCAAGTGGTTCCTGAACATGCTGTGGGACCACCGCACCGGCTCCATCGGCGGCCAGCCCAAGGCCTCCGCATTCGCCGGCATCCTGCTGCAGGAATGGGACGCCGAACGCCGCCAGCTCGTCGGGTCGGTTACCAACATCTACCGCGGCACGCCGCTGGGCCTGGTCGAAGGGCCGCACCTCTTCAAGCGCCAGGGCTGGTACTACCTGATGACGGCCGAGGGCGGCACCGGCTACGGCCACGCGGTGACGCTGGCGCGTTCGCGCGCGCTGCATGGCCCCTACGAGACCCACTCCCAGCGGCACGTCGTCAGCAGCAAGGACGCACCCGACGCGCCGCTGCAGCGCGCCGGCCACGGCCAGGTCGTGCAGTTGGCCGACGGCAGCGTCTACCTCGCCCACCTCTGCGGCCGGCCGCTGCCGGGCACGCGGCGCTCGCCGCGCGGCCGCGAGACGGCCATCCAACGTTGCGTCTGGGGTGAGGACGACTGGCTCTACCTCGCCGACGGCGGCATGGTGCCGGCCGTCGAGGTGGCTGCGCCCACTGATGCGCAGCCGCTGCCGCGCGAAGCCGTGCGGCGCAGCTTCGTCAACTGCCCGCGCCTGCCGCAGGAATTCCAGTGGCTGCGCACGCCCGAGCCTGACCGGCTGTTCACGCTCACCGGCGGCGCACTGCGGCTGACCGGGCGCGAGTCGGTGGGCAGCTGGTTTGAGCAAAGCCTGGTGGCGCGGCGCCAGGAGGATGCCGGCTTGCGCGCCGAGACGACGGTGGCGGCTTTTTCTCCCGACACCTACCAACAGGCCGCGGGCCTGACCCATTACTACAACCGCCACAAGTTCCACGCCCTCCTCATCACCTGGGCGGACGGGCTGGGCCGCGTGCTGAGCATCCTGTCCTGCCCCGGCGATTGGCCGGACAACCGGTTGCAGTTCCCCCTCGGCGAACCCGTGCCTTTGCCCGCCGAGGGCCCCGTGCAACTCGCTGCCGACATCGACGGCCCGCATCTGCAGTTCCTCGCCGACTGGGGCCAGGGCTGGCAGCCCGTGGGGCCGGTGCTGGACGCCAGCGTCATCTCCGACGAAGGCGGCCGYGSCGAGCATGSCWSCTTCACSGGCGCCTTCATCGGCATGCTGGCCTTCGACACCAGCGGCCGCGCCCGAACGGCTGACTTCACCCGCTTCGACTACCTGCCTCGATGAGCACCCAGGGTTCAGCAGCCGATCCCGCGGTCTTCACGCTCGGCACGGCTGGCGGCCTGCAGATCCAGGTCAGCGATTTCGGTGCGTGCTGGCTGTCCTG
This sequence comes from Roseateles sp. P5_B10, assembly GCF_056400485.1. Lineage (NCBI taxonomy): Bacteria > Pseudomonadati > Pseudomonadota > Betaproteobacteria > Burkholderiales > Sphaerotilaceae > Roseateles > Roseateles sp. P5_B10. Next base: position 13,460 of record NZ_JBFULE010000031.1, on the reverse strand, counting down.
CCTCGCGCCCATGCCGGATGGCAGTCGGCGTGAGGTCGTGCTCGGGCACGCGATGCCGGCCGATCACCTGCGCGAGCCCGGCTTCTTTGGCGCCATCGTCGGCCGCTATGCCAACCGCATCGGCGGCGCCGCCATCACGCTGGACGGGCGCGCGCATCGGCTCGTCGCCAACGAGGGCGAGAACCAGCTGCACGGCGGTCCGGATGGCTTCGACCGCCGCAGCTGGACGGTCGTCGACCACGGTACGCACCACCTGCGCCTGGCCCTGCATTCGCCCGATGGCGACCAGGGCTACCCCGGTTCACTGAGTGCCGAAGTCGAGTACCGCCTGGACCCGCAGCGCCCAGTCCTCACGCTGCACTTCGGCGCCCGCGTGAGCGCGCCCTGCCCGGTCAATCTGACCAGCCATCCCTACTTCAATCTCGACGGCTCGGCAGCGCCCGTGCTCGGCCATCGGCTGCAGGTGGCCGCGAGCGCGATGCTGCCGGTGCGGCCCGACATGGTCCCGACCGGCGAAGTCGCCCCGGTCAACGGCACGCCCTTCGATTTGCGTCAGCCACGCCTCATCGGCGATGGCCTGGGCCAGGGCGAGCAGCAGGCGCGCGGCAGCGGCTACGACCACTGCTTCGTGCTGGACGAGAACGCCGCACGCGGCGAGGCGCCCGCCGCCGCGCTGGTCTCGGCCGACGGACGCCTGGCCATGCGACTCTTCACCAACTACCCTGGCCTGCAGGTCTGCAGCGGCAATTTCGTGCACCATGCCAAGGGCCGCGACGGCCTGCCCTTTTCACGCCATGCCGGCATCGCGCTGGAGCCGCAGTTCTTCCCGGACGCGCCCAACCACCCGGCCTGGCGCGAGCAGGGTTGCATCCTGCGCCCCGGCCAGACGCTGGCGCGCTGGATGCGCCTGGAGTTCGACGCCCTCGCCCGATGAAGCCGCTGCCCATGACCAAGACACCCGAAGAGCTGCGCAGCGCGCGCTGGTTCGCCAAGGACGATTTCCGCAGCTTCGGCCACCGCAGCCGTGTGCTGCAGATGGGCTATGCCGCCGAGGACTTCATCGGCAAACCCGTCATCGCCATCGTCAACACCTGGAGCGATGCCAACCAGTGCCACAGCCACTTCAAGCAGCGGGTGGAGGACGTCAAGCGCGGCGTCCTGCAAGCGGGCGGCTGGCCACTGGAACTGCCGGCCATTTCGCTCAGCGAAAGCATGGTCAAGCCGACGTCCATGCTCTATCGCAACTTCCTCGCGATGGAGACCGAGGAGCTGCTGCGCAGCCACCCGGTGGACGGCGCCGTGCTGATGGGCGGCTGCGACAAGACCACGCCCGGCCTCTTGATGGGCGCGCTGAGCATGGGCCTGCCCTGCATCTACCTGCCGGCCGGCCCGATGCTGCGCGGCAACTGGCGCGGCCAGGTGCTGGGCTCGGGGTCGGACGCCTTCAAGTACTGGGACGAACGCCGCGCCGGCCGCCTGAGTGACCAGGCCTGGGCCGAGATGGAGGCCGGCATTGCGCGCAGCCACGGCACCTGCATGACGATGGGCACGGCGGCCACGATGATGGGCATTGCCGAGGCGTTGGGCTTCACGCTGCCGGGCGCCAGCAGCATCCCCGCGCCAGACGCCAACCACATCCGCATGTCGGCGGAATGCGGCCGGCGCATCGTGCAGATGGTGTGGGGGGACCTGACGCCAGCGAAGTTGCTCAGCAAGGGCAGCTTCGCCAACGCGATTGCAGTGGCCATGGCCATGGGCTGCAGCACCAACGCCATCATTCATCTGGTCGCCATCAGCCGCCGCGCCGGGCTGCCGGTCACGCTGGACGACTTCGACGTGGCCAGCCGCCATGTCGGCGTCATCGCCAACATCCGGCCCAGCGGGGATGCCTACCTGATGGAGGACTTCTTTTACGCCGGCGGGCTGCCCGCGCTGATGAACGTCATGCGGGACAAGCTCGACCTCGGCGCGCTGACCGTCAACGGCCGCACGGTGGGCGAGAACGTCGCCGGCGCCGAGGTGTTCAATGCGGACGTGATCCGCGCGCTGGACAACCCCATCTACGCCGAAGGCGCGCTGGCCGTGCTGCGCGGCAACCTCGCGCCGGACGGCGTCGTCATCAAGCCCAGCGCCGTGGCCAAGCACCTGCTGCAGCACACCGGTCGGGCACTGGTGTTCGACGACTACCCCAGCCTCAAAGCCGCCGTCGATGACCCGGATCTGGACGTGACCGGCGACGACATTCTTGTTTTGCGCAACGCCGGCCCGAAGGGTGCCGGCATGCCGGAATGGGGCATGCTGCCCATCCCGACCAAGCTGCTGAAAGCCGGCGTGACGGACATGCTGCGCCTGTCCGACGCACGCATGAGCGGCACCAGCTACGGCGGCTGCCTGCTGCATTGCAGCCCCGAGGCCTTCATCGGCGGCCCGCTGGCGCTGGTGAAGACGGGTGACAACATCACCGTCGACGTGCCGGCCCGCCGCATCCACCTCAAAGTCAGCGATGAGGAACTTGCCGCGCGCCGCGCCGCCTGGACACCGCCGCCCGCGCGCTACGAGCGCGGCTACGGCTGGATGTTCGCCCGCCACATCCTGCAGGCCCATGAGGGCTGCGACTTCGACTTCCTTGAAACCCAGTTCGGCGCGCCGGTGCCCGAGCCGGTGATCTACTAAGAACTGCTTGCCCCACATGCTGAAGAACACAGCCACAGAGACACGGAGGCACAGAGAGAGCCGGATGCCTCTGTGTCTCTGTGCCTCTGTGGCTGTGTTCCTTGGCCCTTCCAATTGAGCCCCACATGAACCCCGACACCCGCAAGAAGCTGATGGGCGTCAGCACCGCCACGCTGTGCACGGCCCTGTTCAAGCGCGGCCTGCGCGGTCAGTTCATCCAGGACGTGCGCCCGCTGAACCCCGGCCTGCCGAACATGGTCGGCCCGGCTTACACGCTGCGCTACATGCCGGCGCGCGAGGACCTGAACGACATCAGCGTGTTCAAGGACCGCGCCCATCCGCAGCGCAAGGCCGTCGAGGAATGCCCGGAAGGCGCGGTGCTGGTCATCGACAGCCGCAAGGATGCGCGTGCCGCTTCGGCGGGCGGCATCCTGGTGGCCCGGCTGATGGTGCGCGGCGTGGCCGGCGTCGTCACCGATGGCGGCTTTCGCGACAGCCCCGACATCGCCCGCTACAGCATGCCGGCCTACCACTCGCGCCCGAGCGCACCGACCAACCTGACGCTGCACCAGGCCATCGCCATCAACGAGCCGATTGGCTGCGGCGATGCACCGGTGTTCCCGGGTGATGTGATCGTCGGCGATGCCGAGGGCGTCATCGTCATCCCGGCCCACCTGGCCGACGAGATCGCGAACGAAGCCGTCGAGATGACCGTCTTTGAGGACTATGTGCAGGACAAGGTGATGGGCGGCCGCAGCGTGCTGGGCCTTTACCCACCGACCGATGCCGACGTGGCCGCGGACTTCGCGGCCTGGCGTCAGCTCAAGGGGCGCTGACCTTCGGGCATCGCCTGTCGAGCACTTCGACAGGAAAGGCTTCGGCCATCACGCGATAGCCGGCCAGCGAAGGATGCAGGCCGTCGTTGTCGACCTCGGCACGCAGGAATGCCGGACGCGCCGGGTCGCGCATCAACGCATCGAAGTCCACCAGTGCATCGAAGCGTCCCGGCTCACGCAGCCAGGCGTTCAGCGCCTGGCGATCGGCCTCGTTCTCGGCTTGCGGTGAGTAATAGCCGCTGCCCGAATAGGGCATGACGGTCGAGGCGATCAAGCAGACGCCGCGTGAGCGGGCACGCTGGGCGAGGTCAGTGAAACCAGCCTTCATCTCGGCCAGCAGCGTGGCGCGAGACTCGGGCGTCGTCGGCCGGCCGCGGTGGCTGACGCCGAGATCGTTGACGCCGATCAGCACGACGGCATGCGTGGCACCAGTTCTTTCCAGCACGTCGCGGTCAAAACGCGACACGAGGTTGGGGCCGAGCCCGTCGCGCAGCAGGCGCCCACCGCCGATCCCCGTGTTGATGACCGAGACCTCCCGCTTCTCGGCCATCAGGCGACGCGACAGCACATCGGTCCAGCGTTGGTAGCTGCCCGACGGCACGCCATAGCCGTCGGTGATGGAGTCACCCGTCGCGACGAGGACGGGCAGCACTCTGGCAGCCCGCACGTCCAAGGCTGCCAGATGTCTCCAGCCTTCCTGGGCCACGGCCTCGGGCCAGTCCGCCGTGCCGACGCGATCGCCTGGCACCGCCCAACTGCGGATGCGCGAACCTGGATGCATACTGGCCTGCGCCGGCCCGGCCTGCACATGCATCTGCACGGCGACATCGGCCTGGCGTGGGACGGCGAATTCGATCACGTCGCTCCAGATCTCGGCATGCGCCGGCACGACGACTTCACGCCGACTCCCAAAGCTCAGCGAACGTAGGCTGGCCGCGTTGACCACCACGCCGTCCACCAAGGCCACGCTGGCCGCGCCCAGGGTCAGCGGCTCGGCGCCGAAGAGGTTGCTGATGCGCACCCGGAGGGCCCGCCCTGCGGCGTCCACGCGCACGATCTGGCGCAAGCTGACGTCGCGCAGGGGCTGGCGCCACGCGAGCGGGGCGTCAGCTGGCGGCGCCTGCTCCAGCTGCGCGCTGGCCCAGGCCGCCAGCCAGGTGCCGCCGGCATCGTCTCGCGGCGCGCCGGCGCACCCGGCCAGCAGCAGGATGGCAGTCAGCAGGCCGAATCGGAGGCTCGCTCGTGGAGATGGGCTCATGCCAAAATGATAGCGCAACCATTTGCTCGCCATCCAGGCGGCCCGGGGAGCGTGGTTGTTGCACCTGCAGGCCCTGTCCAGAACTCCCGGCTTGCCTTTTCAGCCGCGATCAGCGCCAGAGTCCTGCGCGCTTTTCATCCGCGTACCGGCGCCTGGGCCAACTGCGCCGACCACAGCGGTTGCGTCGCGAGTTCCGCGGCGGTGACGTCGTCAGCCGTCACCGCATATTCATTGCTGCTGCGCTCAACAAAATAGGCAGAGCGGTAGCGCTGCAGCAGTCCCCCGAGTGCCCTGCGGGCCTGATTCGAAGGGCCATTGAAGACGAGGGTCAGCGTGGTCATGGTCGGTGCTTTCATCAAGGGCCGAGGTCATCCCATCGGCCCTCCTTGAACGCCAGGCAACCCGTGCGGTTGACGTTCAAGGTTGATACAGCTTGTGAGCGCACCGCCCAGGCCAAGCGATACGGCCTACAGGCRGCCCATCAGCAGCAGCACCAACACGATCAGAAGAACCGTGAGCCAACGCCGCCTCGGGACGAAGCGCAGGCCCTGCCAGGACCCGCAGACATCCTCACATCCTCAAAACAGTTGACATGCCGTTCCCGCAGGCTTGATGGGCCTGCCGTGAAGGCGCACAGTGCCAGCCTCGCCAGGAGATCACGATGCGATTCAGCCGCCTCGCCGCACTGTCCCTGGCCATGCTGCCGCTCGGCGCCATGGCAGGGGCGCTGTACGGCACCGTCCGCTCGGACCATGGGCCGCTGGGCGCTGTACAGGTTCAGCTGGCCTGCCCCCGCTTCGGGCAGGGCGCACGCACCACGGAGGCGACGAGCGATGCCAACGGCAGCTTCGCGCTGCGCCTGCCCGTGAATGGCAAATGCGAGATGCGCGTGCAGCGCGGCACCAGCATCGGCCCGCCGTTCGAGGTCTATCTGTTCGAGAACCCCGTGCGCTTTGATTTCGTCGTCGGGCAGCGGCTGGAGAAGCTGCGGTGACGGTCAAGGAGGCGGACAAGGTCAACAACAAGGCGCAAGACAAGGGCAAGCCCGGCGAGAAGGACACCGGCGCCACTCGCCTGGAGTGGATCAAGGCGATCGGCATGCCGGCAGTGACGCTGATCGTGACGGTGGTGGGCGGCTACTACCTGACCGGGCTGCAGAAGGAACGCGAGACGCGCGAGGGCAACGAGAAGCTGTACGCGCAGTTGCTGACGCAGCGCGAGCAGTCTGACGCACAGATCCGCAAGGACATGTTCAACGTCGTCATCAGCAACTTTCTGAAGGAGCCCAAGAAGGGCGACCTCGAAACGCAGGTGCTGCAACTCGAACTGCTCGCGAGCAACTTCAACCAGTCGCTGGACCTGGCGCCTCTGTTCAAGGACGTGGCCCGCAAGCTGACAGGCAAGGACGCCTCGTCCACGCCGCGCAATGCCGAGTTCAAGAAGCGACTGGACCTCAGCGCGGCCAACCTGATCTCCAAGCAGGTCGACAGCCTGTCGCACCGGGGCTTCGCCAAGGGCTATCCACAGCCACTGGGCGGTTGGGCGGAGAACTTCGGCAAGCCCTTCATCGACGAGAAGGTCCCGTTGCAGCGCCTCATGCCGCGATCACGAGCGGCACCGGGCGGCAAAGGCGAATCCATTCACTTCCAGGTCGAGATCGTGGATGTGAGTCTGGAGCGCCGCGAGGTGGAGGTCAGGCTGCGCGTCGACTTCCCGGGTGACTCGGAACAGGACGTGGACCGGCATTTCTGGGTCAGCCAATACGACTTCCCCATGCTGGACAACACGCAGTTGCCGCAGGGGCTTCGCTGCTCCATCGTCATCACCGAATTCCTGGTGCCGGACGGCCCCGCGGACAGCCGCGAAGCCAACAGCGCCGTCAAGTTCCACCTGGTCGTCTTTCCTGCTGCGAGCGCCAGCTTCAAGGAACGCCAGGACTATGACGACGTGCTGACCGACATGTTGAGGTTCAGCGCCAACCGCGGCGAGAAGGAGGCAGCACRCCCATGAACACAATTCCACTGCCCTGCCGCCGCTCCTTGCTTTGCGGCGTCGTCCTGGTCCTGGCCGCGGCGCTGCGTCCACAGCACGCCCTTGCATACGCCGCGGCGTCGGCGCCGGCCGGCAATGAAGACGAGGCCCCCAAAGGCAAACCGCCAAAGGACAAGGATCGAGACCGGGACAAATCGACCACCCGGCTGGTCGTCAAGGTCAGTGGCAACGGCAAGCCCGTCAGCCACGCCGACGTGAAGGTCAAGGTCGGCGGCGGCGACGGCATCTCCCTCGTGACCAATGACCGCGGCGAAGCCTCGCTGACTCTCAACGCCCCGGGCGCGGCCGAAGTCCACGTGATTGCGCTGGGCTGGGCGTCCGGTCGCGGCGTCGTGGAACTCAAGGCCGGCGAGCCGACCTCGCTGCAGATCGAACTCAAGAAGTCGCAGTGAAGGCGGCTGCGGATAGCGCCCGGTGAGAAGGGCCCGCCGCGAAGCTCGGGCTCAGGGCGCGGCGATGCCGTCGATGCGGTCCAGGCGCACGATCATGCGGCCAAACTGCTGATTGCGCAGTTCAACCCACAGCCCCGGTTCGATGCGCGTCACCGCGCCCGAGATCGTCTGCCCGGCCACGTAGAGCGTGATGCCGCGCTTGTCCTGCAGCGCCGTGGTGAGCGCCTGCTCGATGCCTCGCGTGGCATCGGTTGCATGAGCCACGCCCGACACGAAGGCGCAGGCGACGACGAGCGCGGCCAGCGCACGGCGTGAGGAAAAGGGACGGGACGGTTGCACAGACATGGCAGGGCTCCTGAATGCTGGTTGGACGGGCCTTGACTGTGCTCGACGCGGGTCACCAGGAAACGTCAGGCGAGGCAGGGGTTTGTTTCGTTTGTTGTTCGTACCGATCTTGAGAATCAGACACGGCTGACGCTGCGCCACCCTCGCCTGGCGCAGCATGGGCCCCAAGGAGACCACAGCCGTGATCGCAAGCTTGCTCGGCCCGTTGCTGGGTCGCTGGGCGTTTGAACCGTTCGCCAAGGCCTTGCCCCAGATGGGCGACACCGAGCGCGCGGCGCTGGAGGCCGGCACGGTGGGTTTCGAAGGCGCATTGTTCGCCGGCGCGCCGGACTTCGATCGCCTGCTCGCCATGGCGCCCAACCGCCTGACGGCGGACGAGCGGGCCTTCCTGGACGGCGACGTGCGCGAGCTGATCGCCATGCTCGACGACTTTGCGATCGACGAGGCGCACGACCTGCCGCCCGAGGTGTGGCGCTTTCTGCGCGAGCGGCGCTTCTTCGGCATGATCATCCCGCGCGAGCAGGGTGGCCTGGGCTTCGGCCATTTCGCCCACGCCGCCGTGGTGACCCGTATCGCCACCGTCAACGTGGCCACCGCCGTGACCGTCATGGTGCCCAACTCGCTGGGCCCGGCCGAACTGCTGCTGCGCTACGGCACGGACGCGCAGAAGGCCCACTACCTGCCCCGCCTGGCGGACGGCCGCGACCTGCCCTGCTTCGGCCTCACCTCGCCCTACGCCGGTTCCGACGCTGCGGCCATCCCAGACACCGGCATGCTGACCGAGCGCGAGATCGACGGCCACACCGTGCGCGGCTTCAGCGTGCGCTTTGACAAGCGCTACATCACGCTCGCACCGGTGGCCACCGTGGTGGGGCTGGCCTTCCAAGCCGTGGACCCGTCGCGCCCGCCGGCGGAGCAACATCTCGGCATCACCTGCGCACTGATCCCCGTGCCCACGCCGGGGCTGGAGATCGGGCGCCGCCACCGGCCGATGAACTCCGCCTTCATGAACGGGCCCATCCACGGCGACGATGTGTTCGTGCCCATGGACTGGGTCATCGGCGGCGAGGCTCAGGTGGGCCAGGGCTGGCGCATGCTGATGGAATGCCTCGCTGCGGGGCGCGCCATCTCGTTGCCGGCGTTGGGCGCGGCCATGCAGCAGACAGCGCTCTACGTGATGACGGGCTATGGCCGCATCCGCGAGCAGTTCGGCCTGCCCATCGCGCGCTTCGAGGCCATTGCGGGTCTCATAGCCCGCACGGCGGCGGATCTGTACGCGTCCGACGCCGCGCGCCGCTACACGGCAGCGGCACTCGACGCCGGCGAGCGGCCCAGCGTGGCCAGCGCCATCCTCAAGGTGCAGCTCACCGAGGCCGGCCGCCGCGCCGTCAGCACGGGCATGGACGTGCTGGGCGGCAAGGGCATCATCAGCGGCCCGAGCAACCTGCTGGGCGTGGCCTATCGGYATGCGCCCATTGCCATCACGGTGGAAGGCGCCAACCTGCTGTCGCGGGCCCTCATCATCTTCGGCCAGGGCGCCGTGCGCTGCCACCCACACGTGATGGACGAAATGGCTGCCGTGCAGGCCAAGGACGAAGCCGCGCTGGGCCGGGCCCTGCTGGGCCACGCAGGCCACGTCGCGCGCAACCTCGGCGCCAGCCTCTTCGGCGCCGGCCTGAAGGGCCGTGTGCCGCCAGGGCTTGAAAAGGAAGCCCGGCTCATCGCCCGCTTGTCGGCCAAATACGCGCTGACGGCCGACCTCGCGATGGGGCTGCTCGGCGGGCGGCTCAAGCGCATGGAGCTGCTGTCCGCGCGGCTGGGCGATGTGCTCTCCCACCTCTACCTGGCGGCGGCCAGCGTGTGGCGCTTCAAGGTGGAGGAGCAGGGCGAGGGCGACCCGAAGATGCTGCCATTCGCCCGGGCCGCCATCCGCTTCCAGCTCGAAGCCGCCGCGGCCACGCTGCGAGATCTGCACGCCAACATGCCTTCGGGCGCGTTGAAGGCGCTGTCGCCGCTGCTGCTGCACGGCACCCGCCACCTGGCACCGCTGCGCGATCGCGATCTCGTTGCGCTGGCCGAATCACTGCGCACCGATCCCTCGCTCGTGGCCCGCCTGTGCCCCGACTTCACCCCGCCGGCCACCGGCGGGCTGCGCGACCTGGCCGACGCGCTGCGCCTGGCCGATGCACTGGGCGGCGCCCCGGCCGAGGAGGTCACCGAGCTGAACCGCGCACTGCGCCGCACACACTCACTGGAAGCCGCCGCCGCCAGCTCGCGCGACCCCGAGGCCGCGCTGGCCTATCTGCGCGCGGCGGACAAGGTCATTCAGGTGGACTGACGCGACGAAGCAAGGTCTTCCTGTGGGCAGCGTCATTGGGCCTGAAAAATCACTCCTCCCAGCGAAACCGCCAGATCGCCAGCAGCCCGAAGGCTGCGCTGAAGCCCAGCATCACCGCGCTGGGCAGCAGCGCCGCGGCGAAGGGCTGACCGCGCCACGTCATCGCATCCAGCGCATCCACGGCCCAGCGTGTCGGCACGGCCAGCGAGACCGTCTGCAACCACTCCGGGAAGATGAAGGCCGGTACCCAGGCGCCGCCCAGCATGACCATCAGCAGCGTGGCCAGGATGGCCAGGCCGCGTGTGGCCTCGGGCGTGCGGCCCAGTGCCGCGATGAGCAGGCCGAAGCTGGCCGTCAGCAACGCAAAGCAGGCCAGCACCAGCGCGAAGCCGGCAGGGCTGCCGAGCACGCGCACGCCGAAGGCGGCGATGGCCACGACGTAGATGATGGTGAAGACGATCAGCGAGATCAGCGCGCTGGCGGCGATGCGACTGCCCAGCAGCTGGGCGCGCGACAGCGGTGCCGCGCGCAGCCGCTTCCACAGGCCCAGGCGGCGCATCAGCAGCAGGCCCATGCCCATCTCTACGCCGCTCATCAGGATGAACTGCACGCCCATGCCGGCGAAGGAGTGGGCATAGCTGTTGTAGGCCACGGGGGCGGCATTGGCGCTGGATTGCAGGGCCTCGACCTCGCGCGTCGTGTAGGGCATGGACAGGCCGCCCGCCGCCGCCGCGGAAGCACCGCCCGGAGGCTGAGCGGCCTCGCGCTTTTGCACGGCGCCGATGCTGTCGAACATGCGCACAAGCTCGGCCCGGCGTTCGGTGTCCAGGCCTTGCGAGGTCTCGACCTGTTGCTTCATGTCCGCCAGCACGGGGCTGCCGGCGCTGAAGGTGCTGCGGCTGACCTCCTGCATCAGCGTCTGCGCCAGCAGCCCGCGCACGACGGCCAGGGCGCTGGCCTGCGAGGGGTCGTAGTGCAGCACGATCACGGGCTTCGGGCTGGTGCCGAACATGGCGCCCGCCGCCTGCTGGCCCAGGCCCTGCGGCAGGATGGCCGCGGCGCGCAGCTTGCCGGCGCGCACCTGCGCCACGACGTCGGCCTCATCGGTGACCGTGGTCTTCAACGCGGACTCGGCCTGCAGTGCCGCCACGACGCGCTGCGACAGCGGGCTGTGGTCCAGGTCGACGACACCGACGGCGATGCCGGCCATCTTGCTGCTGGAGCCGAACAGGCTGCCGAAGAAGGCGGCGATGAGGATGGGCGCGACGATGCTCATGAGCAGCGCGCGGCGGTTGGAGAAGTGCAGCTTCAGTTCTGCACGGACGAGGGCGAGGATGGCTTGCATGGGTGTCCTCTTCAGTCGCGCAGGGCGCGGCCGGTGAGTTGGAGGAAGACGTCTTCAAGCGTCGCGCGGGCCGAGGCGAGACCGCGCACCCTGACACCTCGCTGCGCCAGCGCGGCCAGTACGGCGCCGGCGTCGCGGCCGATGTCGGCGACGCTGACGTCCAGCCGCTGGCCCACCCGCCTGACATCGGGAAAGCCGGCCAGGCCTTGCAGCGCCGCATCGTTGGGCTCGCCGTCGATCTCGACGTGCAGCGTCTGCGCGGCCGGCAGCAACGCGAAAAGCTGGGCCTGGGTGCCGCTGGCGACGACGCGGCCATGGTCGATGATGACGAGGCGGTCGGCCAGGCGCTCGGCCTCCTCCATGTAGTGGGTCGTGTAGATCAGCGCCTTGCCGGCGCGCTTGAGCATCTCCAGGTTGTCGAAGATGGCGTTGCGGCTTTGTGGGTCGACGCCGGCCGTGGGTTCGTCGAGCAGGATGATCTCGGGGTCGTGGATCAGCGCGCAGGCGATGTTGAGCCGCCGCTTCATGCCGCCGGAGAAGGTCGAGGGCTTGTCCTTGGCGCGGTCCGACAGGCCCACCATGGCCAGCACCTCGTCGGCGCGGCGCTTCAGCAGTTCAGGCGCCATGCCATAGAGGTTGCCGAAGAGCTCCACGTTCATGCGCGCCGGCAGTTCCTCGTACAGCGCGATGTCCTGGGGCACCAGGCCGATGCGGCGCTTGTAGCCGGCCTCGTCGCTGGCGAGACTGACGCCGCCGGACAGCGTCACCGTGCCGGCACCGGGCACCGTCAGGCCGCAGATCATGCCGACCGTCGTCGACTTGCCAGCGCCGTTAGGGCCGAGCAGGCCCAGCACCTCACCAGCCCGCAGCTCAAGGCTCACTTCATGCACGGCCACGCGGTCGCCATAGGCCTTGCGCAGGCCGCGGGCCACCAGCACGTCTTCCTTCATTGCCGCCTCCTTGGGTTCCGAATGGGCGCGATGCTAGACAGCGGCCGGGCGGCGCGCGCCTGCCATGCGACGAACGGCAAGCATCGGGCGCGGCTGAACGGCACGGCGCGCCAACTGTGAAAACTGGATTCGGCGGTCGATACTGCCTGGCATGAAGGCACGCATCGGCATCATCGGCACGGGCTGGGTCGGCACCAGCGTCGCGTTTTCAACGCTGCTCGCCGGGCATGCGCGCGAACTGTGGCTGTGCGACCAGCGCGCCGCCGTGGCCGAGGGCGAGGCCATGGACCTGGCCGACGGTGCGGCCTTCTACCCGCGCTGCGCCGTGAGTGCCGTGCCGCTGGCGCAGATGCGCGAGGCCGACATCGTCGTGCTGGCCGCCGGGCGCAACGGCCGGCCGGATGAGAGCCGGCTGGACCTGCTGCGCGACAACGCCCGCATCGCCGCCGGCATGGGCCGGGCGCTGGCCGGCTTCGGCGGCATCGTCATCGTCGTGACCAACCCGGTCGACGTGCTGACCCGCGTGGTCGCCGCGGCCGCCGGCCTGCCACCGGAGCGTGTCATCGGCACCGGCACGCTGCTGGACACGGCGCGGCTGCGCGAGCGGCTGGCCATGCACCTGAAGGTGTCGCCGACGTCGGTGCATGCGCAGGTCGTGGGCGAGCATGGCGACTCGTCGGTCGTGCTGTGGTCCGGCGCGCGCGTCGGTGGCGTGGCGCTGCGCGACTGGGCCGGCTGGCCGGCGGACGAGGAAGCCACGCTGGCGGGCCACGTGCGCCGCGCGGCCTACGACGTCATCCAGCGCAAGGGCGCCACCAACCACGCCATCGGGCTCGTCACGAGCGAGCTCATCGGCGCCCTCGTCAACGATGAGCGCCGGCTTCTGCCCGTCAGCCGCGTGCAGGAGGGCGCCTGTGGCATCCGCGGCGTGGCGTTGTCCCTGCCGGCGCTGGTGGGCGCGGGCGGCGCGGTGCAGGTGGTGGAGCCAGCGATGGATGCGGCCGAGCGGGCGGCGTTGGCGGCGTCGAGCGCGGTGCTGGCGCGAGCGTTCGCGTCACTCGCCGCCGGCGCCTAGGCCAGCTTGGCGGGCCCCCATGCGGGCCGGCTCGCAGCCTTTGCGCGCTGCGGGCTGCGGCGCTTGACACCGCTGCCGACGCGCGCCGCGGCGGCGCGTGGTGCCAAAGGCGCCGCGGGCTCGTGCGCCGGGCTGCTCTGAGCCAGCTTGAACACTTCGACCGTCTGCACCAGCCGCAGTGCCTGCACCCGCAGGC
>NZ_JBFULE010000030.1:0-21174 GCF_056400485.1 Roseateles sp. P5_B10 | reverse complement strand
CAGGACAACGACACGCTGTACCAGCTCTGGGAGCTCTCCCAGAACTGAAGCGAGCTAGAGCGAGCAGGCCAGCTTGGTGCCCTGCAGGATGGCTCGCTTGGCATCCAGCTCGCCGGCCTCCAGCGCGCCGCCGATCAGGTGCACATTGACGCCTGCGGCCTTCAAGGGCGCCTCCAGCTCGCGCAGCGGCTCCTGGCCGGCGCACAGCACGATGGTGTCCGCCTCGATCAGCTGGGCATCAGCCCGCTTCTCGCCATAGCTGACCCACAGGCCCTCGGGCGTGATCTGCTCGTAGTTGACGCTGGCCAGCATGTCGACGTTCTTCATCTTCAGCGCCGCACGGTGGATCCAGCCGGTCGTCTTGCCCAGGCCGGCGCCGGGCTTGCCGGCCTTGCGCTGCAGCAGCGTGATCTGGCGGGTGGGCGCCTCGGGAGCCGGCCGCAGCAGACCGGCACGCACCTGTTCCGGGTCGCCCACGCCCCAGTGGCGGCGCCAGGCCGCCGGGTCCAGCGTCAGCGAATGGCCGGCTTCCAGCAGGTATTCGGCCACGTCGAAGCCGATGCCGCCCGCGCCAACGATGGCCACGCGCCCGCCCACCGGCTTGCCGTGCCTCAGCACATCGATATAGCTCAGCACCTGGCCGCGCGCCTGGCCTTCGTCCTGGCCCTTGATGCGCGGGTTGCGCGCGCTCACGCCGGTGGCCAGCAGCACCTCTTCAAAGCCCTTCAGGTCTTCGGCCGAGGCCCGACAGTTCAGCTTCAGTTCGACGCCGGTGATCTCGATGCGGCGGCGGAAATAGCGCAGCGTCTCGCTGAACTCCTCCTTGCCCGGAATGCGCTTGGCCATGTTGAACTGGCCACCGATCTCTGCCGCCGCGTCGAACAGCGTCACCGCATGGCCGCGCTCGGCCAACGTCGTCGCCGCGGCCAGGCCTGCGGGGCCGGCGCCGACGACAGCAATGCGCTTCTTCGCGCCATTCACCGGCTTGATCACGATCTCCTGCTCATAGGCCGCCCGCGGGTTGACGAGGCAGGTCGAGATCTTCTGCGCGAAGGTGTGGTCCAGGCAGGCCTGGTTGCAGGCAATGCAGGTGTTGATCTCGTCCGCCCTGCCCTGGCGCGCCTTCTTGACGAACTCGGCATCGGCCAGGAAGGGCCGGGCCATCGACACCATGTCGGCGCTGCCGTCGGCCAGCACGCCCTCTGCCACCTCGGGCGTGTTGATGCGGTTGCTGGTGATCAGCGGCGTCGTGATGCCTTCCTCGCGCAGCTTGGCGCGAAGCTTTGCCGTCACCCACGCAAAGCCCGCGCGCGGCACGCTGGTGGCGATGGTCGGGATGCGCGCCTCGTGCCAGCCGATGCCGGTGTTGATGAGAGTGGCGCCGCCCTTGGCGACGAGCCGACCCAACTCCACCACCTCCTCCCAGCTGCTGCCGCCCGGCACCAGGTCCAGCATGGACAGGCGGTAGATGATGATGAAGTCCGGCCCGACGGCCTCGCGCATGCGCGCCAGGATCTCCAGCGGCAGCCGCATGCGGTTCTCGTAGCTGCCGCCCCAGTCGTCGGTGCGCTGGTTGGTGTGTTCCACCAGGAACTGGTTGATGAAGTAACCCTCGGAGCCCATCACCTCCACGCCGTCGTAGCCGGCCTCGCGGGCCAGCTTCGCGCAGCGGATGAAGGCACGGATCTGGCGCTCGATGCCACGCGAGCTGAGCTCACGTGGCGTGAACGGGCTGATCGGGCTCTGGATACGCGACGGCGCCACGCACAGCGGCGAATAACCATAGCGGCCGGTGTGCAGGATCTGCAGCGCGATCTTGCCGCCCTCGGCATGCACGGCGTCGGTGATGATCTTGTGGCGCCGCGCCGCGCCCGACGTTGCCAGCGTGCCCGCGAAGGGCTTGGCCCAGCCTTCGATATTGGGCGCGAAGCCGCCGGTGACGATCAGGCCCACCTCGCCACGGGCCCGTTCGGCGAAGAACACCGCCATGCGCTCGAAATGCTTGCGCCCATCCTCCAGCCCGGTGTGCATGCTGCCCATCAGCACGCGGTTCTTCAGCGTCGTGAAGCCGAGGTCCAGGGGCGCGAGGAGATGGGGATAGTTCATGGCGGCGGATGCTAACCAGCGACACCCCCCAAGAATTGGAGTGCTCTCCTCACCTCAGCACTGGGGCAGACCCTCCCCTCAGCAACAGTTCTTCACCCACCGCTAGATGGTGGAAATCGTGACATCCTCGGCTTGAGTTCTAATCGCGATCCGCGTTCTTGGCCGCACTCTTGTCGATGAGTGCCCGGCGGTTTGGTTTTTTCGGAGAGTTCTCGATGCGATTCACCCCCTGGGCCACCCGGCTGGTCCTGACGCTGAGCCTGTCGGCCACTGCTTTCCTGACCGCCTGCGGCGGCGGTGGCGGCGGCAGCAGCGATACGCAGGTCCGCCTGCTCAACGCCACGCGTTCCTACAGCGCACTGTCGTTGTCGGTCAACGATGTCAAGATCAATACCGGTGTGGCTTATGCGAGCGTGGGCGAGTACGCCAAGGTCGACACCGCCAACACCGCGACCAAGGTGCTGGCCGACCCCGTGGGTACCAGTGTGTCGGCCCTGACGCCCACGCTGACTTCGGGCACCAACTACACCTTCATCACCTACGGCTTCGCCGGCGCCATCCGCACGACGCTGCTGCAAGAGGCTGAGACGGCGCCCGCCGCCAGCAGCGCCAAGCTGCTGGTGCTGAACCTGGCCCCCGATGCCGGCGCGATGGACGTCTACGTGACGACTGCCACCGACGACATCAACTCCGCCACCGCGCTGACGACCAACCTGCAGGGCGGCGCCGGCAGCGGTTACATCACGCTCAACTCGGGCACCTTCCGCGTGCGCGTGACCGGCTACAACAAGCGCACCGACCTGCGCCTGGACATCCCGGCCGTCACGCTCGACTCGGCCAGCGTCAACACGCTGATCCTGACGGCCTCCGATGGCGGCGTGCTCGTCAATGGCATCACTGTGGTTCAGAAGGGCGCCGTCAAGAACTTCGCCAACACCCAGAGTCGCGTGCGCACTGTCGCCGCCCTCACCGCGGGTGGCACGGTGGGCTCGTCCCTCAACGGCCAGCAGATGTTCAGCAGCGCCATCAGCCCGCTGATCAGCGAATACGTGACGACCGCCTCGGGCGCCAGCACGCTGTCCACCCAGGTCAACGGCGCCCCGGTCAGCTTCACGGCCCCGACCCTGGCCGCCGGCAAGGACTACACCTTGCTGGTCTGGGGTGACGCCGCCGCGCCCAAGATGTCGGTGCTGGACGACGACAACCGCCTGCCCACCGTCAACGGCAACGTGAAGATCCGCCTGGTCAACGCCCTCGCCGCCCAGACCTCGGGCGTGTCTGTGAACGTCGACTTCAGCGCGATCGCGTCCAACGTGCTGCCCGGCACGGCCTCGGTGCCCAACAGCATCTCGTCGACGACGGCTTCGCAGGTGGACGTGACGGTGCCGACGACGTCCTCGTCGATCTACACCAACGCTGCGCTGGCCTTCCCCGCCAACAGCGTGTGGACCTTCTTCGCGGTGCCCACCACGACGACGCCCGGCACGGCGACCTCGCCGGTGCCCTTCATGAGCGCCCTGCCCAAGCGCGAGCGCCCGTAAGCTCTCCCCGTGCATAAAGCCCCCGCGGCCACCGGCCCCGGGGGCTTTTTACTTTTTGGCGCTTTCCGGCCCGCGCGAAGATGGCGCCATGTCCGCGCCGACCCGCCTTCACCTGCAGCGCCTGCGCCTGCTCTGGCGCAGCGCCGGCTGGCCCAGCCAGGACCTCGTCGAAGTCGAGCTGCTGGCCGCGGGCTGGGTCGAGCGCCTGCAGGAGCCAGGCGGCCGCGAGCGCCTGCGTGTGACCGACACAGGCGTCGCGCTGATCRCCGATTCACTGACCCGAAACCGCACCGCCCGCGACGCCCACGAGACCCTGGTCGAGCGCGTTGCCCTCGAGATGCAGCGTGCCGGCCGCATCGCCTGGCGCGGCCTCACGCTGCGCGCCGGGCTGCCCGGCGAAGAGGGCAAGACGCTCTGGGTCAACGCCATGCCCGACGTCTATTCCATCCGCCACAGTACGGTTGAGGACTACCTCGAACCCGCCATCCACGAGATCAAGGTCAGCCGCGCCGACCTGCTAGGCGAGCTGCGCCGCCCGGCCAAGTCCGCGGCCTACCAGGCCCTGTGCGGCCAGTGCTGGTTCGTCATCAAGGCGGGCATCGCGGTGCCCGAGGAGATCCCGCCCGACTACGGCGTGCTGATCGGCCATGGCAGCCACCTCGAGCTCGCGCGGCCGGCGCCCAAGCGCGCTTGCAAGCCCGACTTCGCGACCTGGATGGCGCTGGCGCGCGCGACGCCGCTGGCGCCACCGGAAGACCCCCAGTCCCACCTGGCTTGAGGCCTGCCCATCATCCCGCCAAGGGAGGGAGGCGCCCATGATGCGCGGATTGACGGAGGGGCTGGCCGTCCTGCGGGATGGCCGGTTGGGCGCTCGCCAGGAAAGCCCGCCCGGCGCGGCCCTCTACGGCCCACAATCCGCTTCATCCCCTACGGCCAGATGACCCGATGGCGACTGCCAAGAACACCGTCCCGACCGACGACAGCAGCGAGGCCCGCTTTGCAGCGCGGCCCGAGGTGCACATGGCCGATTGCGGGGCGCTCGCCGCGCGGATGGCGCTCAAGGAATGGTGTTCATGAGCGGCACCCTGCTCGACACGAACTGCCCGCGCTGCGGCGGCGGCTTCGAGTGCGGCGCGGCATCGGGCCCGGCCGGCCACTGCGCCTGCTTCGGCATCCGGCTGACCGAGAGATTGCGCACCCAGCTCATTGAGCAATACAGCGGCTGCCTGTGCCTGACCTGCCTGCGCGAGCTGATCGAGGCCGACGGGCGCCGTCACCCCGTGATCGGCTCGGCCAAGGCCTCGGGCTGACCGGCAGCGGCCACCTCGGCCAGATAGCCCGCCAGCCGGGCCGTGTCGCAATGCACCGTCAACGCGCTGACGCGCCCCCAGCGCAGCTCGAATTCATGCATGCCGCGGTTGCGGCCCTCGCGGCCGCCGGGCAGCTGGAAACGGTCGCGCCAGGCCACGACGGCCCGCGTGCGCCAGGGCCAGCCGCTGACCCAGACGCCGTCCACCTCGAAGCGCAAACCCGGCAGCAGGCGCTGCAGGCGTGAATACCAGCGCGTCGTCGCGGCCAGGTCACGGCGCTCGCCACCCAGCGCGTGGTTGCCGACCATGCTGTGGCAATGCTGCGCCGCGAACTGGCCCGGAATGCCCTCATAGCGCCCCGCGTTCAGCGCCGCAAAGGCCGCCAGCAGCTTGCGTTTGACGATGGCGTGGTACATGGCCGCTCTCCTTGTCAACCCGTCAGACCTGCATGATCTTGACGATGTAAAGATGATGGCAGTATCCCCCTTGATCTTGCTGGTGGCAAGATGCGGTGCATGACCAAGGCTGCGCCGACCCGACCGCCCTCCGGCAAAGACGAAACCAAGCCAGTGCGTGCGCCGCGGGCCGGGAAGGTCGCGGGCCAGCTCGCCGCCGACCGCCCGCCGCGCCCGCGTGCGAAAGCGGCTGGTGCCTATCACCACGGTGAGCTGCGCGAGGCGCTGCTGGACGCGGCCGAGGCCCTGCTGGCCCAGCGCGGCGCGGCGGCGCTGAGCCTGCGAGACGTCGCCCGCAGCGCCGGCGTCTCGCATGCGGCGCCCTATCACCACTTCGCCGGCCTGCCGGAGCTGCTGGCCATGCTGGCGGCGCGCAGCTTCGAGCAGCTGGGTGCGGCCATGCAGGCGGGCGTCAACGCCCACCCGGCCGATGCGCGCGAGCAGCTTTTGGCCATCGCCACCGCCTATGTCGACTTCGCCCGGCGCCGGCCGGCGCGCTTTCGCCTCATGTTCGGCCCCGTGCTCGCGTCGCGCCAGCAGCACCCGGGCCTGGATCGCGCGGCGGAGGCGTCGTTCCGCGTGCTGCTGGACGCAGCCACCCGCTTCGACGCGTCGGCTGGCCCGCTGATCGCGCTGACGGGATGGAGCCTGGCCCATGGCCTGTCACATCTGAGCCTGGACGGGGCCTTCGCCGGCTTGCCTTTGCCCGGCCCGCTCCCGGAGCCGGTGGAACTGGTGAGACTGATGTGTGCAATGGTGTTAGCCCCTCGACCAGCCTCGCTGCGCTGAACGCGCGCGACCTGGTCGGTCCCCCGCGGGGACGGTGATGCTCGCGGCATTGAGCCGCGAGCACATCACCAAGCGGGCCGGCTCGGGAGCGGCCCAGCGCTCGGCCCGAACACGCCGTCGTTCGATGAGCGAGGCATGATCGGTCTCCCATGACCGCCCTCGACCGCCTCGCCCCACCCCTCTTCATCTTCATCTGGGCCACCGGCTACATCGTTGCCAAGCTGGCCGCGCCGTATGCCGACCCGCTGACCTTCCTGAGCTGGCGCTATGCCGGCGTGGTCGCGCTGATGCTGGGCCTGGCTTTTGCCGCGCGGGCGCCGTGGCCGTCGCGCCGCGACATGGCCCATCTGGCCATCGCCGGCCTGGGCATCCAGGCGCTTTACCTCGGCGGCGTCTGGGTCTCCATCCGCCAGGGCCTGCCGGCTGGCACGGCGGCGCTGATCGTCAACCTGCAGCCGGTGCTGGTGGCGGCGGCAGCGCCGCTGATCGGCGAGCGTGTGGCACCGCGGCAATGGGCCGGCGTGGCCCTGGGGCTGGCCGGCGTCGTCCTCGTCATCTGGCACAAGCTCAACCTGGGCACGAGCTACGGCCCGCCGCTGCTGCTGTGCCTGATGGCCCTGCTCGCCATCACCGGCGGCACGCTGTACCAGAAGCGCTTCGTGCCGCAGTTCGACCTGCGCACCGGCCAGGTCGTGCAGTTCGTGGCGGCTCTGGCCGTCACCTGGCCCCTGGCCTGGTGGCTGGAGCCGATGCGCATTGAATGGAACGCCCAGGTACTGGTCGCCATGGCCTGGAGCGTCCTCGTGCTCACGGCCGGTGGCATCAGCCTGATGTTCTACATGCTGCGCCATGGCCGCGTGACGGCGGTGTCAAGCACCATGTATCTGGTGCCCTCTGTCACCTCGGTGATGGCGTGGTTGCTGTTCGGCGAGACACTCGGCGCACAAGCCATCGCCGGCATGGGAGTGACGCTGCTCGGCGTCTATCTCGTCGTCGCGCAGAGGAAAACGGAGACGCCCGCATGACCCCCCGAGCACATCACAAGTTCTGGCCCGTCCGCGTGGCGCATGCCATCGAGCCGCCGGCCACGGCCCTGCCCGACAACCTGGCGGTCAGTGCGCGCCGCTTCCCGCATCGGCCGGCGCTGGTCTTCCTGGGCCAGACGACCACCTACGCCGAACTGGCTGCCCAGGTGGCACACCTGGCGGCGTGGCTGGCCGAGCGGGGCATCAAGCGGGGTGACCGCGTGCTGGTGGGCCTGCAGAACTGCCCGCAGCTCGTCATCGCGCACTACGCCGTGCTGAGCGCGAACGCCGTCGTCGTGCCCGTCAACCCGATGAACAAGGCGGCGGAGATCAAGCATCTGATCGAGGACAGCGGCGCCGTGCTCGCCATCACCAGCGCCGACCTGAGCGCCGAGTGGCTGTCGGCCGGCATGGCGGCCCAGGATCTGCTCGTCACCCGACTGGCGGAGGTGCTGCCCGGCGGGCATTCCGATGGCGCTGGCCTGCCCACGGGTTGGGCCGACTGGCTCAACACCGACATCGCCCTGCCCGCCGGCACCACCGCCTGGGCCGACGCGCTCGCCTGCACCGCCGCGCCACCGGCCCTGGAAGTGGGCGCCGACGACCTCGCCCTGCTGCCCTACACCAGTGGCACGACGGGCCATCCCAAGGGCTGCATGCACAAGCATCGCAGCCTGCAGCACAACATCTTTGCCGGCGGCCTGTGGGCCAATGTCAGCCACGAGGACGTGGTGCTCGGCGTCGTGCCGATGTTCCACATCACCGGCATGGTCGTCATCATGCACGGCACGCTGGCGGCCGGCGCCTGTCTGGTGCTGATGCCCCGCTGGCAGCGCGAGTACGCCGCCCGCCTCATCAAGGAGCACCACGTCACGCGCTGGACCAACATCCCCACCATGGTCATCGACCTGCTGGCCAGCCCGCAGGTGGACAGCTTCGACCTGAGCAGCATGGTCACGATCGGCGGCGGCGGCGCGTCCATGCCGCAGGCCATTGCCGAGCGGCTGTGGCAGCGCTGGGGCCTGCGCTACATGGAAGGCTATGGCCTGACCGAGACCGCCGCGCCCAGCCACAGCAACCCCTACGACTCACCCAAGCAGCAATGCCTGGGCGTGCCCTACATCAGCTGCGACGCGCGCGTCGTCGACCCCGACACGCTCAAGGAGCTGCCGCCCGGTGAGGCCGGCGAAATCATCGTCCACGGCCCCATGGTCTTCGACGGCTACTGGCGCCGCCCCGACGCGACCGCGGCTGCCTTCATCGAGTTCGAGGGCAAGCGCTTCTTTCGCACCGGCGACATCGGCTATGCCGACGCCGATGGCTACTTCTTCATGACCGACCGGCTCAAGCGCATGATCAACGCGAGCGGCTTCAAGGTCTGGCCGAGCGAGGTCGAGAACCTGATGCACGCCCACCCGGGCATTGCCGAGGCCTGCATCATCTCGGCGCCCGACGCCTATCGCGGCGAGACGGTCAAGGCGGTGGTCGTCAAGCGCACCGGCCATGAGTCACTGACAGCCGACGAGCTGCGCGACTGGTGCCGCGCCAACATGGCCGCCTACAAGGTACCGGCCCTGATCGAGTTCATGGACAGCCTGCCCAAGAGCGGCGCCGGCAAGGTCATGTGGCGGGCGTTGCAGGAGCGCGAGAAGACGCGTGGGGGCTGATCCGCTTGCGCGTCAGCCCTGTGCCGGGCTTTTACCTAGCCTGCGCGGCAGCGGCGCCTAGGCATTTCGCCCCATGAGCGTTGGCATGCCTTAGACCCAGACTGAACGGCATCGATCACCGCAAGAGGAAGCGATGCCCAAGCCGACCGCCAGCGCCATGGCAAACACGCGGCGTACCGTGCAGTCCTACGAGGCGTATGCGCGCCAGTACGACACGCTCGTCGACGCCGAGCGCCCGCCGCACATCCAGGAGGCGCTGCAGCGTCTGGTGCACTGCCTGCCGCCCGGCGGGTCGGTGCTGGAGATCGGTTCCGGCCCGGGGCGCGACGCGGACTTCGTCGAGGCGCTCGGCGCGGTCGTCCGGCGCAGCGACGCTGCGCAAGCCTTCCTGGACCTGATGGCGGAGCGTGGCAAGGCGGCCGATCTGTTGAACGTCATCACCGACGAGCTCGGCGGGCCCTATGACGGCGTGCTCGCCATGGGGGTGCTGATCTACGTCGACCGCGAGCAGATCGATACCGTGCTGCGCAAGATCCACGCGGCCCTGAAGCCCGGCGGGGCTTGCCTGGTCGCGATGCGCGAGGGCGAAGGCGAGACGGACGGCGAATGGCACACCGTGTGCTGGACCGGCGAGCGCTTCGCCGCGCGGCTCGCCGCGGCCGGTCTGTCGGTCGCGTGGCGGGTCCGGAGCGTCGGCGGCGACGGCAACGACTGGGTCACTTTCCTGGCCAGGAGGGCGCCATGAGCCGGCGCGGCCTCGCCCTGTTCATCATGCTCAGCGTGCTCTGGGGCATGCCCTATCTGCTGATCAAGGTGGCCGTCGCGGAGGTGCCGGTGCCCTTCATCGTCTTTGCCCGCACGGCGCTGGGAGCCGCGGTGCTGCTGCCGTTCGCGCTGCGTGGTGCCGGCTTCGCGGCGTTGCGAGCGCACTGGCGCCCCATCCTTGCCTTCGCGGTCGTCGAGATGATCGTTCCCCAGGGCTTGATCGTGCATGGCGAGCTGCACATCAGCAGTTCGATGGCCGGCTTGCTGGTGGCGGCCACGCCCATCATCACGGTGGCGCTGAATCGAATGCGCCGCGATCACGACCGCCTCGGTGCAGGCCGCCTCGCCGGCCTGCTGTGCGGGCTTGCGGGCGTTGCGGTGTTGGCGCTGCCGGCACTCGGCGGCGATCAGTTGTCCGTGCTCGAGGTGCTGCTCGCCGCCGCCTGCTATGCGGGCGGTTCGATGATCGCGGCGCGCTGGCTCGGCGAAGCGCCCGCGATCCCGATGACGACGGCATGCCTTGCCATCACGGCGCTGGCCTATCTGGCCCCGGCCCTGGGCAGCTGGCCCGCCGCCTGGCCCAGCACCCAGGCCACCATCGCGATCGTCGCGCTGGGCATCGCCTGCACGGCGGTCGCATTCGCGGCCTTCTTCCTGCTGATACGCGAGGTCGGCCCGGAGCGGGCTGTCGTGATCACCTACGCGTCGCCAGCCGTGGCCGTCGCCGCGGGCGTGGCACTGCTCGGCGAGCCGCTCGAGGGCCGCATCCTCATTGCCTTCGCCCTCATCCTCTGCGGCTCCTGGCTGGCCACCTCGCGCGGGCCGCGAGGCATGGCGACCGCATCGCCCGCAAAAGGCTAGGCGGCCAAGCCCCAACGATCGATCAAGTCCAGTCAACCCAGGAGACAAGTCAATGCAGAACCACGACATCTTGTTTGTGCAAGGCGCGGGCGAAGGCGCGCACGCCGAAGACCAGGCCTTGGCGACTTATCTGAAGAACGCCATCGCGCCCGATCATGCAGTCCGCTATCCCAAGTTCTCCGGGCTGGAGAACGTGGTCTACAAGACATGGAAGGACGAGATGGCGGCCGAGCTGAAAAACTCCGGCGACCCGAGCATCGTGGTGGCGCACTCCCTGGGCGGTGCCGCGATGCTGAAGTACCTGGCCGAGGAGCGCCGGGACCTGTCGCTGGCCGGGCTGTTCCTCATCGCCACGCCCTACAAATGCGCCGATGGCGAATGGGGTGGCGACGACTTCGCGCTGCCCGTCGATTTCGCCGCGACCGTGCCCAGCATGGGCGCGATCGTGCTGTATCACAGCGCGGACGACGAGTGGGTTCCCTTCTCGCACCTGGCCCGGTGGGCCGAAAAACTCCCGGGCGCGACCTCACGTGCCTTCACCGATCGCGGCCATTCCTTCTCTGCGAAGGCATTCCCCGAACTGATCGCCGACATCAGGGCGCTGTAGCCGGCGGCCTCACACGGCGCTGACCAGGCCGAGCCGGTGCGCGGCCGCCGCAGCGGCGCCTCGCGACGGCACCTCGAGCTTGGCCAGGATGTTCGACACATGCACGCTCGCCGTCTTCACGCTGATGAACAGCGCCGCGGCGATCTCCCTGTTCGAGCGGCCCTCGACCAGCAGCGCCAACACCTCGACCTCGCGCGCCGTCAGGCCCTGGGGCGAGGCTGAGGGCGCGCCGCCCTCGCCCGGCCAGAGCTCGACCCTGCCCCGGCCGGCCGCGGTGGCGAGTTGCGCGCTCAAGGGCTCGGCGCCCAGCTGCCGCGCGAGCTGCGCCGCGCGCTGCAGTGCCGCTGTGGCCGCGCCGCGCTGGCCGGCGGCAAGCCACGCGGAACCCTGGCGCATCAGCGCGTAGGCCAGCCATGGAAGGTTGCCGATCTCCTGCCAGGCCGCGACCGCGGCGCCCCAGGCGACCGCATCCGAACCGCCGCCCAGGCGGCTGCGCTCGGCCAGCGATGTCAGGGCGCAAGCCCGCTCCACCGGGCCGGGCTTGGCCAGATGCTCGGACGATTCCACGAGCAGATCGCGCAGCGCATCGGCCCTGCCCGATTCGACACAGACACGCCAGGCATGGGCGATCAGCGGCCAGAGCAGTCGTGGCGGCAGCCAGCCCCTGAGCGCCCCGATGCCATGGCCGGCCTCGACGGCGGCGGCCGTGTCGCCTTGAAGCAGGGCGATCGCCATCGACAGCTGGCGCTGTGCGGCGGCGCGGCGAGGCGCGTCCTGCGGACTCTCTCCGGCGGCGGTCAGGGCTTTCAAGGCGCGCTCTGCCGCGGCCAGATTGCCTCTGCCGGCCGCGATGAGGCCATCCACCTGCGACAACTGCAGGCTGCCCAGAGGCGAGGGATCGAGTTCGCGAGCCTCTGCAATCAGGTCGATCGCGTCGTCCCAGCGCCCGACGGCCATCAGCGCACGCGCAAGAAGCTGGGCGACGGACGCGCCCATATAGCGGGCCTGGCCGAGCTGGCGTGCCCGCTGCCAGGCCATGCCTGCCGCCTCGACCGCCGCCGCGTGCTCGCCGCGCGCATCGAGCAGGTCGACCATCGCGACGCGGGCGATCATCTCCACACGCCCTGAAGCGCCGGCCTGCGCTTCACCCAAGGCGCGTTCAAGCCGCGTCATCGCGGCCATGTCGCCGACAGGCCGGGCGAGTGCACCGGACACCAGGGCCTCGACCGTCCACTCGGCCTCGCCGAGCCGCATCGCCAACGCGTCCAACTCGTCCGCCAGCGCTTGTATCTCGTTGGCGCGACCGTGCAGGGCCAGCGCACGGCAGATCTGGCCGAGCGCCGCCGCCCGTGTGCGCGTCGGCCCTGGGGCAAGACGCAGTGCCTCGCGAAGGTCGGCCAGCTCGCCCGCATGCAGGCTCTGCTGGCGCATCATGGCGCGCTCGAGCAACAGCGCGGCGATGCGCTCGCCGTCGGTCACCGGATCGAGTTCTGCGAGGCCCGCTTCGACGATGCGCTGCCCACGCTCGGTCTCAACGGCCCAGCAGGCGGCATCAGCCGCGGCCTCCAGCAGCTGCGCCCGATCGATGCCTTGCGGGCGCTGCGTCGGCTCGACGCGGGGCCACAGGTCGAGTGCATGTTCGAGCATCGTCAACTGCYCGGCATAGGCCAGGCGGGCGGTGGCTTCCCGCGCGGCCTGCCAGGCCGCGTTGAGCGCCCGGGCCGGGTCGTCTGCCGCGCGCCAGTGCAAGGCGATGCTGGCCGCCACCCAGGCGTCTGCGCCCAGCGACGGGTCGGCCTCGAGGGCCTCGGCGTAGGCGCGATGCAGGCGCTGCCGTTCGCCGGGCAGCTGTTCGTCGCGGATCGCCTCCTGGATCAAGGCATGGCGGAAGGCGTAGCCCTCCGCATCGGCCGCGATGACGACATGCGATGCGACTGCGGCGCGAAGCGCTGCATCCAGGCCATCGGCGCCGACGACGGCGGCCAGCAGCCGATGCCCGACGCGAAGGCCACCCACCGCCATCGCGTGAAGGACTTCGCGTGCCCGCTCCGGCAACTCGTTCACCGCGCCAAGCAGCAGATCGCGCAGCGAACCCTGCAGCTGGGTTCGCACGGCACCCTCCGGCGTGACCAGGGCTTCGGTGAACAGCGGCACGCCACCGCCGCGGGTGTGGACGGCGTTCACGACATCGGGCGCCGGCTCATGGCCCAGCATGGCGCTCAGGTGCAGCGCCACGTCGGTGCGCGACAGGCGCGGCAGGGCGAGCGGGGTCACCCCTTCAATCCGGGCCAGCTCGGCCAATCCGCCACGCAGCGGATGCGCTCCTGCCAGCGCCTCGGTCCGGTACGACGCGACCAGCAGCAGGCGGGTGCCCTGCAGGTTGCGAGCCAGATAGGCGAGGAGGTCGCGCGTCGCGCGATCGGCCCAATGCAGGTCTTCCAGCACCAGCACCACCGGGGCCTGGGCGGCCAGACTCTGGAGCAGCAGGCGCAATGACTCGAACAGCCGCGAGCGCGCCATGCCGGGGTCGCCTTCCGATGGTGCTGGCCCCAGCTCGGGCAGCAGCCGTGCCAGTTCGCGCGCGCCGGAATGCCCCACGAGAGTGACGATCTCGGCAACGCCGCGCAGCTGCACCAGGCGCCGCACGGCCGAGACGAAGGGCGCGAACGGCAGCCCCGGCTCGCTTTGCTCGACACACCAGCCGCTCAGGACCAGGGACTGGCGGCCGAGGCGCTCGGTTGCTTCCCGGATCAGCCGGCTCTTGCCGCCACCACCCTCTGCGCTGATCACGACGGTGCGCACCGTTCCCGCGCAGG
Source organism: Roseateles sp. P5_B10 (assembly GCF_056400485.1). NCBI lineage: Bacteria > Pseudomonadati > Pseudomonadota > Betaproteobacteria > Burkholderiales > Sphaerotilaceae > Roseateles > Roseateles sp. P5_B10. Next base: position 7,232 of record NZ_JBFULE010000030.1, on the reverse strand, counting down.
CGTCGGCGAACGCGTCCGCGAGCACATCCAGCTCGCTGTCGCGACCGACCATCAGGGGACTCAAGAGACGCTTCACGCTTTGGGAGGGACGGCCTGCCCAGGTCTCGGTTGTCGCGGGCGGCGCCGCGGCCATTATCCCGATGGTGTGTCCGAATACGGCGTCGAATGGTGCCGTGCTGATTCAGTGGTATTCCGAGACCAGATCGTCGTCCCGGGACTTTTGCGTCGCGGGCTGGGCCGCCGGCCAGAGGGCTCGCAACCGTGACAGGGCCGCCGCTTCGTGCAGGCCTTCGGCGAGCAGGTGAGCCACGCTGGAGATGAACTCGGCCCGGGGCACGCCGTGGGGCCGGGAGGCATGCGCCGGGCTCATGCGCTCCGCGCGTGACGGAACGGCGACGTCGGTCACGTCGATGCAGGCGCTGGCCCAGCGCTTTCTGACCGACATGGCGCAGGCTGGCAGGCCGGTCTCGACGACCAGGCCGTCCACGCGCCTTCCTCGCCGTGCATTCGGCAGCGCCAGCATCGGTCCTGCGGCGACGTTCAAGACCGAGCTGCGCGCTCGCTTGCGAAAGTGAGGCAACAGCGCGCCGGTCAGCTGCTGGACGCCCAGCTGATGGGCTTCCAGCTTCTCGTCGCTGTCGTCAGCGTCGAGCAGCGCATGCAAGCCCGGCAGATCCCTCACCGGGAAGGCGATCGAGATGTTGACGAGCATGTTCAGGTGGGCCCAAGTCGCGGCGATCTGCTCGCAGAAGCCAGCGACGCTCCAGGGGTTGGTCAGATCCAGGTCGATGGCCCGCATGCGGGGGTTGGCGCGCGCGACGGCCTGGGCGGCGCCAGGCTCGCCGCCGAAGATGATGACCTCGTTGCCCAGCCGGCACAGCAGTTCGGCCAGGCCGCGGCCGATGCCGCGGGTGCCGCCGGCGACGAGAATGGTGTTGCCTTGCATCGTCATGTGGACCTCCTTGCGCGAAGGCCCGCATTGAATCGGCCGGCGCCCATTTCGAGCAGTCGATTCCGGTCATGTGATTGCACGATTCGCCCATCGTGCGGCCCGCTCGAACCGAGCCGGGCGGCCGCCCCAGGGCCGATAGCCCAAAACCGCCAAGCTCTTGCACGATCCAGTCATTCCTGAGCGGTTCGTTCGCACGCCTCTTGAGCCGCACGGGCGCAGCGGGTACGGTTGCGCCATGGGCTCACTCGAAGAATTGCAAAGGCTGATCAAGCGCCACGCCACCTCAAAGGGTGATCGCAATGCAGGCGACGTGTTCGCGGTAGCGGCCGAGGCTCCGACGGAGCTCCAGCACGTGGTGCTGGAGCCGACCTTCGTGGTCGTGGCGCAGGGCGCCAAGCGCGCCATGCTGGGCGACGAGATGTTCGAGTACCGCGAGGGCCAGTTCCTCGTGGTGAGCGTGGACCTGCCCATCGCCGGCTGCGTGATCCAAGCCAGCCCCGAACTTCCCTACCTGGCCGCGGGCTTGACGCTGCAGCTGGCAACCATCTCCTCCCTGCTGCTGGAGCTGGACCCCGCGGAAGTGGCCGCGAGCGAACCCGCCGGCTTTGCGGTCAGCAACGCGCCCGAGGACCTGCTGGACACCGTGGTGCGCCTGCTGCGGCTGAAGGACTCGCCGCGCGACGCCGCCGTGCTGGGCCCGCTGGTGGAGCGCGAGCTGGTGTGGCGGCTGCTGCACGGCGCGCAGGGCGCCATGGTGCGGCAGATCGGCCTGGCCGACAGCCGGCTGTCGCAGATCGGGCGGGCCATCCGCTTCATTCGCAACCATCACGCCGAAGCCATTTCCATCCCGATGCTGGCCGACATGGTGGCCATGAGCGAGTCGTCCTTTCACCGCCACTTCCGCGGCGCGACGACCATGAGCCCGTTGCAGTACCAGAAGCTGATCCGGCTGCAAGAGGCGCGGGCACGCATCCTGGCGGACGCCGGCGACGTCGCGGCCATCGGCTACAGCGTCGGCTACGACAGCCCCTCGCAGTTCAGCCGCGAGTACAGCCGCTTGTTCGGCGCGCCGCCCGGGCGGGACAAGCTGCGGCTGGGGCTGCGGGCGATGGGCGCGGGATCGTTGCCCGCCTGAAGCGGCCATCTTTCTCAACACACCCCCGGGGATTGCAGTCGTCACCCGGGGCCTATCCGTTCGGAGGGCTGGCAACGCGCGCGCCGCTGGGCATGATGCGGGGCATGCTGCCCCATCCCCTGGACGAACGTACGCGCCGCGCGATGCTGCTGTTGTTCTACGCCCAGAGCGGCGTGAGCCTGGTGGCGGCGGCGCTGCTGGTGCTGTTGCATGTGGGCACGCAGATCGACCGGGTGGCGCTGCCGGCGCTGCTGGCCTGGGGCGCGGCATTTGCAGCGCTGATCGTGTTGCGCGTGCTGTGGAAGCGCCAGGTGGCGCAGCTGCCGCAAGCCGCTGACCCCGCACCGTGGGAGCGCCGCGCCGAGCTGGGTGCGCTGCTCACCGGTGCACTCTGGGCGCTGGCGCTGGTGATGGCTTTCGACGCGCGGCAGCCTGCCACCCAGATGTACGCCGCCATGCTGGCCTGCATCACCTGCGTGGCCAGCATCAACGTGATGGCGCCGCAACCGCGCGCCTTCGTGATGCTGATCGCCCCCGTCGCCGTGGCATTGATCGCGCTCTTCCTGTCGCTCGGCAGTTGGAGCGGCGCCTACAACGCTTTGCTGGTGCTGTCGGCCGTGGCCCTGGCGATGGCGCTGACTTTGCGCCACACCCGACTGCTGCGCGAGAGCCACGCGCTGCGCTTCGAGCGCGAGGCCTTGCTGGCCCAAGCCCAGGCTGCGCGCGAAGCGCAGACGCGCTTCCTGGCCGCCGCCAGCCATGACTTGCGCCAACCCGTGCATGCGCTGGGCTTGCTGGCCGCACAGGCCGCGCACGAGCTGCAGGGCCGGCGTGCGGCGCAGACGGCGGAGCAGTTGCAGGCCATGGCGCAGGCGCTGGACGGGCTGGTGGAAAACCTGCTCGACGTGTCACGCCTGGACAGCGGCGCCTTGCAGCCGCAGTGCCGCTCGCTGCCGCTGCAGCCCTTGTTCGAGCGTCTCTCCACCGAATACGCGGTGCTGGCCGAAGCCAAGGGCTTGCAGTGGCGGCTGCGCCCGACGGCGCTCTGGGTGCGCAGCGACGCGCAGCAGCTCGAACGCCTGTTGCGCAACCTGCTGTCCAACGCGCTCACGCACACCGTGCACGGCGGCGTGCTGCTGGCGGCGCGGCAGCGCGCGGGCCGTGTGCAGGTCGCCGTCTGGGACACCGGCCCGGGCATCGCGCCCGAGCACCACAGGCGCATCTTCCAGGAGTTCGTGCAGCTCGCCAACCCGGGGCGCGACCGGCGCCGCGGCCACGGCCTGGGCCTGGCCATCGTCGCGCGGCTGGCCCGGCTGCTGGACCATCCGGTGGACCTGCGCAGCCGCCTGGGTCACGGCAGCTGCTTCGCCGTGAGCCTGCCCGAGGACGAGCCCCGCCTGCTGACCGAGCCTCGCACCGTGCCGCAGGGGCAGCCGCTGCAGGGCCGCTGTGTGGCGCTGGTGGAGGACGACGAAGCGGTGCGCGAAGCCACCGTGACCCTGCTGCGCACCTGGGGCTGCGAGGTCTGGGCCGAAGCCGCGGTGGCGCCGCTGCTGGCGCGCCTGCGCGCGGCCGGTGCCCGGCCGCAGCGCCTCATCAGCGATTGGCGGCTCGCGCAAGGCGATGGGCTGAGCGCCATCGAGGCCTTGCGCGAGGCGTTCGGCGACAGGCTGCCGGCCCTGCTGATCAGCGGCGAGACCCTGCCGATGAGCGCGAAGGCCTTGCGTGCGCTGCGCGTGCAGCCGGCGCGCAAGCCACTGCCGGCGGCGGCGCTGCGCGCCTGGCTCAGCGCGCCCTCAGAACCGAATGCCGAACCGCCCTCAGAACCGCATTGAGGCCAGCCGCGCCTGCCCGGCCAGCGCGGCCTCGGCGCGGTTGCGCACGCGCAGGATGCGAAAAATCGTCACCAGATGACCCTTGACCGTCGGTTCACCCATGCCCAGCTCGCGCGCGATCTCCTTGTTGCTACGGCCCTTCACCAGCTCGGCCAGCACCTCGGCCTGGCGCTGCGTGAGCGCCTCGTCGGGCAGGTCGCTGCTGCGCTGCAGCAGGAAGGGTGGCAGGTAGCAGCCGCCGGCCAGCACCAGCTCCAGTGCGCCGAACAGCACACCCACGTCGGCGCTCTTGGGTAGCCAGCCGGCGGCGCCACCGTCGAGGGCGCGCATGGCCAGCAGCGGGTCGCTGTCGGCCGACATCAGCAGCACCGGCAGCAGCGGCCACTCGGCGCGCAGCTGCTGGAGGGCCTGCAACGGCGCGAGTCCAGGCAGGTGCACGTCGAGCACGACGAGGGCCACGTCGGGCCGGCGTGCCAGCAGTGCTTGCGCGGCGGGCAGGCTGTCGGCTTCGCTCACCTCGCAGCCCTCGCGCTGCGTGCGCAGCAGCTGCGCCATGCCGACCCGAACGACAGGGTGGTCGTCGACGATAAGGAGGTGCAATGGCGCGGTCATGCCGCGCCATCATGCCGTCAAACGCGGCGTCCGGGTCAGGTTCGGGCTGGATTCGGCAACGTGTGCCGCCCCCGCCGCCGAGCGCCCGCCGTGAGGGCGGCCAGCCCGATGCCGAACAGCGCGACGGACGCCGGCTCCGGCACGCTGGCAACGCTGATGGCGCCACCCATGTGCGTCGTGGCGAGCTCCATCAGCGCCGAATCGAGCAGCACGACGTTCCCGAACGACAGGCTGCTTTGTCCCGCCGCCAGCGCATGGAAAGACAGGTGCACGACGAGGCCGTCGCCGCTGACGCCCGGCCCGGGCCCGGCCAGGGTGTTGGCCGTGAATGACACCGTGCCGGCGCTGTTGTCGATGGTGCCGGGCAGGAAGAACGTCGCCCGGCCGCCGGCGGACAGGAAGTCGCCTTCCAGCACCGTGTTGGCCTGCACGATCGCCGGGTCGAAGGCGATGTCGAACTGGAAGGCGTACAGGTCCGGTGCGTCCGCAACGAGCACGTCCAGCGTGAAGGTGTCGCCCACCTGCACGGCAGGCGCGGGGGCAGCGAAGGACAGGGTCGTCGCCGACGCGGGCGCAGCCAGCAGCGCCAGCACCATCCCGCACAGGCAAGTCAGTTTCGTCATCTCTCTCTCCTTGGATCGAATGCAGTTCGTTGACGGCCGCTCAGGGGCAGGTCGTGCCCGCGGCAAGCTTTTGCGCGATGAACGCCAGGTCCCGGATGTCGACCACGCCGTCGCCGTTCACGTCCGCTCTCGCGTCGAATCCGGGCATGCCGGCGCGCTTGCCGAACGCGGTCTTCACCACAGCCTGGTCGCGGCAGTCGATGGCGCCGTCGAAGTTCACATCGCCCGGCAACGCCACGACGGTGAAGGTGGCCGCACCCATGCCCGTGTTGCCGGCGACGTCGGCGGCGATGGCGCTGTAGCGGTGGCTGCCCGGGCCGAAGGAAGACGCCAGGCCACGAATATCGGCACAGTTGGTCGACGCCACGCCGGACTCCTTGTCCATGGCCTCGCACGTGATATCGACGCTCTGCCCCGGCGCGTACGAGCCCAGGTTGCCGCGGTAGACGACGGCGGGGGGTGTCTTGTCGATCTTGACCGTGACGATGTTGCTGCTGTCGCTCTTGTTGCCCGCGACATCGACGGCGTACTTCGAGCCGGAGGACACGGTGCCCTGCTTGCTCAGGACCAGGTCGTCGGGGCAGACCGCGACGCCCGAGCCACCCGTGTCGGCGCAAGTGAAGCGCACGACCACGTCGCCGGTGTACCAGCCCGCTGCGCCGGGTTGCGTCGTCGCGGCTGCCTTGATGGTCGGCGGCTTCAGGTCGACCCTGACGGGGCTGGTCGTGAAGCTGACGCTGTAGCCACCGCCCGTCAGGGTGTAGCTGAAGCCGTTGGGCGTGTCCTCCGACACGACCGCTCGATTGCCGATGCAGACGACGTCGCACTGGGGCGTGATGACGACTTGCCGGTTGGTCCAGGTACCGGGGGTGTAGGGCCGGCTGTCCGAGGTCACCAGGGTGTAGCCGAAGGTCGGGCGGTTGAAGGTGACGCCTGCGTTCACGCTGGCTACCGCCGTGATGAAGCGCGACCCTGGGAAGTCCGCGCGGATGATGCCGATGCGGCGGCCGGCAACGTGGAACTCCGGGCGCATCACGTAGTCGGCGATCAGCGTGTTCATGCCCTCGTAGGAAATGGTGCACAGGCCGAGGGCGCATGCGGTGCGCGGGAAGTCGGGAAAGGTGGAGGCGTCTGCGGTGGCGCCGTCCACCAGCCCGGTCGACAGGCGCGGGGCACCCGTCTCGGCGCTGGAATGGCCGCTGGCGAAGAAATAGGGAAACCCGCCGTCAGAGCCACCACTGCCAACGTAGTAGAGGGCGTTCGTGCCGGTGATATTGGCTGCGTCTGCCAGATGGCCTTTGACGGGCAGCCAGAGCCGGTGATAGAGGTCCAGATTGCTGCGGAGTTTGTCGAACAGCACGGCCGTGTATCCCATCGAAATGATGGGCCGGTAGTAGTGGCGGGTGGACAGCGGACCCATGTATTGGTGGGTCAGCAGGACCTTGCCGCGTGCGTCACACGAGTTCGGATCGGGTTTCGAATTGAGCGGGGGCACCGGGCCCAAGGTCAATGTGGCCGGACCCGGGCAAGTGGCGGGCAGCAGATAGTCCGCATACTTTTGACCTGTGGCCAGGCCATCGATGACGGCGGGTTGGTCCAGCAACGCGTCGAGCGCAGGCGCTGGGTCGCATTTGCAGTCGGCCGTCTCCATGACGACGCTCATGATGACCAGTTCCGACGGGTTGCTTTTCAGGAAGGCGACGGTCGGCTGCAGTACGCCGCTCTCGAAAGGCAGGAACATGTCGACACCGCCGTGAAACACCAGCAGCGCGCAGTTCGACGATTGGTAGTACTGGTTGCAGTCTTGAAGCGCAAGGAGGTCGTAGTACTTGAGCCGGATGTCCAGATAACGGATGCCCGAATCCAGCTGCTCCCGGATGGTCATGGTCTGCGTCTGCGCGATGGGGCCGCCTACACCGTGGAAGGTTCCGCTGTCATGCGTACCCGGCAGGGACAGCTCGGTGAGCTTCTTCGTGGCGCCGAGGGTCAGCATCCACTGGGGGTTGTGCGCCGCGGGCCCGGAGTCGTGCCAGTAGGCGCCGTCGTTGTGGGCCAGCGCGGGGGCGGGGCAGCAC
>NZ_JBFULE010000029.1:0-21441 GCF_056400485.1 Roseateles sp. P5_B10 | reverse complement strand
TCGTTGTCCTGCTCGCAGACTTCCAGGCCGGTGGCCAGGTCGAAGCTGGAGTCGTACCAGCCGCAAATTTCCGGCTTGCCGCCTGGCAATCCGGCGCGCGACCGCGCGGGCATGGCCACGGGCAGCTTGGAGTTGGACCAGGGCGACTGCGACGAGCTGAAGAATTGCATGGTGGCGGCTCCGTGTTTGTGAAGGTTCGGCGTGGTGTTCAACGCCATGCCGTCAGCATCGGCGCCGGGCCTTTTTTCGGACATCACCCGGAGGGTGGAGCGAAGGGGGAGAAGCCATTGACGCATCCCCCGTCTCTCCCCCCCGCCTCCCCCAAAAGGGGGAGACGGCCGCACGCTAAGCTCGCGGCGCCCGTGACATGTCCACCACCTTGATTCGTTCCGCGCCGCTCCCTCCAAGCCTGTTTCCCCCGTCCCCGGCTCAGCGCGGGCTGGTGGCGCTGCTGCTGGCACTGCTGTGCAGCCCGGGCCTGGCCGTCGCGCTGGGCAGCGAAGGGCTGGACCTGCGCGAACGCCTGGCCACACTGGGCCTGTCCCTGTGGCTGCTGGCGCTGGCGCCGACCCTGTTGGGCAGCCTGCGCTGGGCCTTGCTGGCCTGGACGCCTGCGGTGCTGCTGCTGCCGCCCTATGTCTACCTCTGCCTCAGCCAGGGCAGCCCCCCGGGCGACGCCCTGGTCGCGGCGGCGCTGCACACGGCACCGACGCGCAGCCTGGAGGTGGTGCGCGGGTTCGGCGCCTGGGTGTGGCTCTGGGCGGCCATCGCCATGGCCTACCCCCTGCTCGCCTGGCGCGTCGACCGGCGCTGGCACCTGGCGCACCGCAAGGGGTGGCTGGCCGGCCTGCTCGGCGTGGCCAGCCTGTCGCTGGTGATGCGGCAGGCCGTGCCGCAGCAGCTGAGCCTGCCCACGTTCTTCGAGCGCACCACGGCCGACCGGGTCTTTCCGCTGAACCTCGCATCCAGCCTGCAACGCGTGCTGGAGCAGGACCGGCGGGAGAAGCCGACCGTCTCACTGCAGGGACGCGCCCGCCCCGGCTGGGCCGAGGAGGCGCTGCATCTCGTGCTGGTCATCGGCGAGTCGGTTCGACCCGATCATCTGGGCGTCTACGGCTACGGGCGCGACACGACACCCGGCCTGTCGGCGGCGCGGGACGAGTTGCTGTTGTTTCGCGACGTCGCCTCGACGGCGCACTGGACCGATTCCGCCGTGCCCGGGATCGTCGCCCGCCGGCTCGGCGAGCGTGATCGAGCCAGCCTGGTACGCACGCTGCGCGAGGCCGGGTATCACGCGGCCTGGCTGTCGAACCAGGAGAACTCGGACCTGATCAGCGACGCCAACCTGGCTGACTTCGCTCGCGGCGACTACGACTTCCACCTGCGCATGGACGCCGCGCTGCTGCCGCCGTTCGAGGCCCTGCTGCGGCAGGCCGGGCCGCGCCAGTTCATCGTGCTGCACATGATCGGCAGCCATTTCCCCTATGAAGAACGCTACGACGCCCAGGCCCGGCGCTTCACGCCCACGCTGGCGGACGCCGGCGTCAACGGCTGGCCGGGCCCGGGCCACAAGGCCGAGACCATCAATTCCTACGACAACACGCTGGTCGTGCTGGACCGTTTCCTGATGCGCACCATGGCCGCGCTGCGTGCCGACCCGGTGCCGGCCCTGCTGGTGTTCACGTCGGACCACGGCGAAAACCTGTTCGACGACGAGCGCCAGCGCTTCATGCATGCGCTGCCCGGCCCGTCGAAGGCGGACACGACCGTGCCGCTGTTCTTCTGGGCCAATGACGCCTACCGCCGCCGCTGGCCCGAGGCGCTGCTGCCGCTGCAGGCACGCCGCACAACGCCGATCAGCCACCCCGATCTGATGCCCACGCTGCTGGACCTGGCCGGCGTCGACGCCGACGGCATCTCGCCCGCGGAAAGCCTGCGCTCGCCGGACTGGCGGCCGCGCCAGCGGCGCCTGCGCCAGATCGACGGGCCCGGCTGGAATTACGACGACATCCGCTGATCCACAAATTAGGGTCAGAGTCTATTTATCCCTCACCAACGCCACCAGGAGCCGCCATGCCCGCCACCGCCCCCATCGCTGCGATCAGCCCCATCGACGTCGCCGCCAGCCTGACGGAGCTCTGGTCGCCACGCGTCGTCGGCGCCTTCGATGACAACTACGTCAAGGTCGCCAAGGTGCAGGGCACCTTCGGCTGGCATCGCCACCCCGACGAGGACGAGCTCTTCCACATCCTGCGCGGCCGGCTGCGGATCGAGTTGCGAAACGGCCCCGTGACGCTGGAAGCCGGGCAGATGTTCGTCGTGCCGCGCGGCGTGGAGCACTGCCCCGTCGCCGAGGAGGAGTGCCTGTTGATGCTGATCGAGCGCAAGACGACGCTGCACAGCGGCGACAYGCCCAACGAGAAGACGCGCTCCATCGAAGAGCAGCTCGGCAGCTAGCCAGCGCCCCGGCTGAGCTCGCGGCACGCGTCGGTGCCGATCCAGCGCGCCGATTTCTCATCACGCTGGCACAGCCGTTCCGCCACAGTGAGCGCAGGCTCACGTAGCGCCTTGCTGCGTTTTCCGATCTGCCGCAGCGCCCAGTTGACGGCCTTCTTGACGAAGTTGCGTTCGTCATCAGCCGCGGCTTCGATGAGCGGCAGGCGGGCGATGAAGTCGGCATCCGGCCGCTGCTTCTGATGCACCGCGGCCACCGCCAGCAGCGTGAAGCCGGCGCGTTTCTCGAACTCGGGCTCGCGCGCCGCCCAGCGCGGGATCGCATCCCAGGCCAGCGGACTCTTGACGAAGGCATTGGTGCAGGCCTGGTCGCAGACATCCCAGGCGCGCATGTCGGCGACCCAATGGTCCATCTGCTTCAGAGTGAACTTCGCCGGCTCGGCCACCATGCCGGCCAGGATCTGGGCATCGGGGATGCCGGTGTCCCACAGCGCCAGGGCCAGCCCGTGGTCGCGCTTGAACTCGCGGGCCAGCGCGCGCAGCGTCGGCACGGCCAGGCCCAGGCGGCCCTCGCCGGTCAGGCCGAAGCCGGCCATGGCTTCGAGCGCTTCGGGCCGGGCCGCCGCGCGCAAACGTTGGAGGGCGAGATCAAATCGGTCGCTGCTGCTCATCAAACGAGTCCTTGACTTCGAGTGCACTCTAGGTCGTCCAATGGCACTGGGCCTGTTCACACTACGGCAACGGGCCGCGTTGTGACCAGAAAGGTCGCAGGCACGACAGCAGACCGCAAGCTGGGTTCATACCCAGCGAGGATCTGCAACACAGCATGCGGGCTTTCTGGTCACAACCCTTCGGGAAGGCCCGTCGCCAGGGGCCACTCGGCGTTGCGTCGCTGGCCCGCACGCGWGTGCGGGCGGCGCGCTGCGCCTTGATTGGCCCCTGGCGGCGGGCCTTCGCGACCCATTGCCGTAGTGTKAACAGGCCCTAAAAGAACGGGCGCGGCAGCCGGTGGACCGGCTGTCGCGCCCGAGCCATCACCGCCTCATCGCCGCGGCTCGACAGTGGACGGCCAGGGGCGACACGGGCAAGGCGGTCGTGCTCAATGCATAAGCCCTCGCGGTGGTGGCGGCTGAATATTCGTCCATCGCCACGCCCACCGCAGTAAGCAAGGGTTGCCTTTGGCGACCGGGCGTCAGCGTTCTTCAGCGCTATTCAGCGCCGTGGCAGCGGGTAGCTCGCCAGGCTGGCATAACCTTTCTTCGAGACTGACTGCACGCCGAAGACGACGTTGTCCTTGGACACCGGCAGCGTCGAGCGCGTGGCCCGGCCCACGTCCTTGAACTGCTGCCAGGCGGCCGAGTCGGTGTCGCGCCAGACGACGCGGTAGCCGGCCACCTCGGGGTCGTCGCTGGCCTGCCACTCCAGCGTCGAGTCGTTGGTCAGCTCGCGCGCATCCAGCTTCACGCCCTTGGGCGGCGCCGGCGCCCAGGCCAGCGTGGCCAGGCCGGCGAGGTTGGCGCGCGCCACATCGGCCACGTAGGCGAAGTCAACGAACTCGGGCAGGTCACCGAACACGACACCGTTTTCGGTCCTGGGGTTCTGGTGCTGGTGGGCGAAGTTCTCAAAGGGTTCGGAGAAGCGCACCGCCGCATAGCCACGCTCCAGGAAGGGGATGTGGTCACCGCCGCGCAGATAGCGGTCGCGGCGTTGGATGAGCTGGACCGTGAAGCCAGGCATGGCAGCCTCGGCGGCCGCCTTGAGGTGGCGGCCGAGCTGGTGGGTCGGCAGGTCCTCGTTGCCACCGGCCTGCAGCAACGGCAGCAGCTCGGCCTGCATGGCAGCGACGGACCTGACGTCGGCGTCGCTGGCGGGGCGGTTGGCGTTGGCGGCGGTCAGCAGGCGCACCAGCGGGTCGAGGCCGTCGGCAAACAGGCGCAGGCGTTTGGGGTCGGCCTGGCCCGCGTCGCCGCGCGAGCTGCCGACGATGTCGTTGGTGATCATGGCCTCGACATTGGTGCCCGCAGCACGTGCCTCGCGTGCCCATTGCGCGGCGCCCAGCAGCCCCTGCTCCTCACCCGGCACTGCCATGAAGACGAGGGTCGCGTCGAACTGGCGCCCAGCCATCACGCAGGCGAGCTCCATGACCGCAGCCGTGCCGGAGGCGTCGTCGTTGGCGCCGGGCGCCTCGCCCAGGGAATCCATGACGTCGCTGTTGCGCGAGTCGTAGTGGCCGCTGACGACGAGGACGCGGCTCTTCGACGCACCGCGGCCCGGCAGCGTGGCGACGACATTCACCAGCTCGGTCGCCTGCGGCACGCGGTTGCCGGCCGGCTCGATGAAGCTCTGCTCCTCCACCTGCAGCCGCCCGCCGGCGAGCCTGGAGCAGTTGGACAGCTCCGCCGTGATCCAGCGGCGCGCGGCACCGATGCCGCGGGTGTCGGAGGCGATGTCGGACAGCGTATGGCGCGTGCCAAAGGCCACCAGCCGGCGGATACGCGACTCGATGCGGGCCGGGCTGACTTCGGCCAGCATGGCCTTCAGCTCGTCGGCCGGCGCAGACTGGGCCTGGGCCGTGGCGGCGAGCAGGGGGAAGAGTATGAGGGCGGTCAATCGGGCTTGCATGCAAACGATTCTGCCCTTGCCGGGTTGGCCGCGTTCTTCTACTCTGCCAACGCCACTGAGGAGATTCCGATGAGCGAGACGAGCCTGGATTCGCGAGTGAGCACCATCCGAACGGTCGCGCTGGTGGGGCCGGCGGCGGCCGGCAAGACGCTGTTGCTGGACGCATTGCTGGCCCATGCCGGCGCCATCCCGCAGGCCGGCAGCATCGAGCGCGGCAGCACGGTGAGCGACCATGACCCGTTGGAGCGGCGCCTGGGCCATTCGCTGCAATCCAGCCTCGCCCACTTCACCCATGGCGGCATCCGCGTGCACGCCATCGACACGCCTGGTGCGCCGGACTTCGTCGGCCAGGCCCTGCCGGCGCTGGAGGCGGCGGACACCGCCATCGTCGTCATCAACGCCCAGAACGGCATCGAGCTGATGGCCCAGCGCTTGCTGGCTGCCGCCGCTGAGCGCGGGCTGACACGCCTCATCGTCGTCAACAAGATCGACTGTCCCGACACCGACCTGCCCGGGCTGCTCGCCCAGATCCGCGAGGTGTTTGGCAAGGAGTGCCTGCCACTGAACTTGCCGGCCAGCGGCGCCAAGCGCGTCGCCGACTGTTTCTTCGCGGCGTCCGGGGACGCCGATTTTTCGTCCGTGGCCGAAGCGCACCGGGCCCTGGTCGAGCAGGTCGTCGAGGTCGATGCGGCATTCGTGGACCGCTACCTGACCGACGGCGACGTCGACCCGCGCGAGCTGCATGCGCCGCTGGAGCAGGCGTTGCGCGAAGGGCATCTGATCCCGGTCTGCTTCTGCTCAGCCAAGACCGGCGCCGGCATTGGCGAACTGCTGTCGGCGATCGAAGCCTTGATGCCGAACCCGGCCGAGGGCAACCCGCCCCCTTTTCTGGAAGGCAAGGGCACGGAGCCCACGCCCTACCCCGCCCGGCCCGACCCAGCCGGCCATGTGCTGGCCCATATCTTCAAGATCGTCGCCGACCCCTACCTCGGCAAGATGGGCGTCATGCGCGTGCATCAGGGCCGCGTCGCCAAGGGCGGCCTGCTCTTCGTCGGCCATGCGCGCAAGCCCATCCGCGTCGCACACCTCTTCATGTTGCAGGGCGCCAAGCATGTCGACATTGACGAGGCTTTGCCGGGTGACCTCTGCGCCATTGCCAAGGTGGAAGACCTCGCCTTTGACGCCGTGCTGCATGACGCGCAAGAGGACGAGCACATCTACCTGAAGCCGCTGGATTTCCCCACCCCGGTGCACGGCCTGGCCATCAGCCCCGCGCGCCGCGGCGATGAGCAGAAGCTCTGGGAGGTGCTGGCCCGGCTGGTGGAGGAAGACCCCTGCCTGCGCATCGAACAGGCCGGTGAAACGCACCAGACGCTGGTCTACGGCCTGGGTGAACTGCATCTGCGCCTTCTGCTGGAGCGACTGCGCGAGCTCTACAAGAGCGAAGTCCTCACCGAGCCGCCGCGCATCGCCTACCGCGAGACGATCTCGGCGCCGGCCGAAGGCCACTACCGCCACAAGAAGCAGAGCGGCGGCGCGGGCCAGTTCGGCGAGGTCTATCTGCGCGTCGAGCCGCTGGAGCGCGGCGCCGGCTTCGAGTTCGTCGACGCGGTGAAGGGTGGCACCATTCCGGGCCAGTTCATGCCGGCCGTCGAAAAAGGCGTGCGCTCGGCGTTGGCCAGCGGCGTCATTGCCGGCTATCCGCTGGTGGACCTGCGCGTGGTCGTCTATGACGGCAAGCACCATTCCGTGGACAGCAAGGAAATCGCTTTCGTCACCGCCGGCCGCCGCGCGCTGATCGAGGCCGTGCGCGAGGCCCGGCCGCTGATCCTGGAACCCATCGTGCAGGTCGAGATCACGGCGCCCGAGCACGGCATCGGCGACATCACCGGCGACCTCGCCTCACGCCGCGGTCAGGTCAACGGCACGCGCTCCGCCGTGCCGGGCAGCCTCATCGTGCAGGGCCTGGCACCGCTGGCCGAACTGGCCAGCTACCAGACGCGGCTGAACGCGATGACGGCAGGCGAAGGGCGCTACACGCTGCTGCTGTCGCACTACGAGCCGGTGCCGCCGAACACGCAGGCCGCCCTCGTCGGCGCTTACAAGGCGCACGACGAAGGGGACTGAGCTTCAGTGCTTGGCCTTGGCGGTGGTCTTCCTGGCCGGCTTGGCCTTGGCGTCCACCTCGGTCTCCGTGTGCATGACACACAACCATTCGCCATCCTTGCGCAGCCAGACGGACGAGTCGGCCATCTCCTGCTCCTTCTCCTCCGACTTGCCGCGAGGCGCGATGGCCTGCTTGACTCGATAGGTCAGCACGGCGGTGTCGTCGTTCGGGTGCATGACCTGCATGTCGCTGAACTCGAACGATCTGATGACCATCGGGCCTTCTTCCGCCATGTGCTTGTACTGCTTGCGATCGAACTGCATGGCGCCGTGTGAACTCACCATCAGCGCCGGTTCGTCCAGCAGCGCCACTGCGGTGTCGGTGTCTTCGTCCACCATCGACTGCCAGAACTTCTTCTCCAGCGCGATGAGGGTGCTGTCTGCGGTATGCATGCCAATCTCCTTTGACGGCCTAAAACCTCAATATGGGTGCAGCCTGGCGGGCATTCAGTAGGAGTTGCCGGCTCAGCCGGGTCGGAACCGTCCTACGACCCGGGATCGCGCAGAAGTGAAGGTGAAGATCCATTTATCATTGCGGCCCATGCCCAGCGCCCCCCGCGACGTCGCGCAGATCCGATTGGACAACGCGATGCGGCTGTTCGAAGAGTTCGTCAGCGCCACCGTCAAGAATGCCGATGCCGCCACCCTGCGTGGCCTGGAAAGGCGTTTCGCCGAGAGGCTGCAGATCCAGCCCAGCTACTGGAGCCAGATCAAGGGCCGCTCGCGCCAGATCGGCGAGCGCCTGGCGCGGCAGTTCGAGCAGCTCTGTCACAAGGCGCCGGGTTGGATGGACATCGAGCACGGTGCAATGGCCACTGCCGAGGCACCGGCCATGCCCGCTGTAGCAGCGCCTGCGGCAAGCGACTCGCCCAGCATGCCCCGAGATGACGACGAGCGCTTCATCATCGGCCTGGTGCTGACCTACTACCGCCGCCACCCGCAGCGCGCCCGCACGCGGCTGCTGGATCTGCTCGGCGAGGTGCTGACGCCCTCGACCACACCGGCACCCGTGCCGGTGAAGGCGGCCGCGCCCAGTCCGCAGGCCGAGCTCGACGAGTGGCGCAAGCTGCAGGCGCGCGTCGCGCCGCTGAAGGCCAAGAAGCGCTGATCCTTCCGCGCATCCATCACTGGACGGCCGGTACTACTCACGTTAGGGGTGTTGGATAAAAACCGCTTGCGCAAGAGCAACGTTTGTTTATCATTTGCGCAAGTTGTGGCGTGTTGCAGTTCTCCCGTCACAGCGAGGTCGCACACCCAAGCCCTCTGACCGCCCGGCCCGCTTGCCTCGAGCGCAAGCCCCGGGCCCCAACTCATCCATGCAAACGCAGGCGCCACCCCGGGCCGAGCCGCCGCATTGCCCGCCGCCCACGTGCGGCCCCAACCGGAGCACGCCATGCCCCAATTCACCTCCCCGCGTCCCCTGCAGATCAAAGCGCTCAAACCGCGCAATCCGCTGGTGGCACCGGCCATGCAACGCCAGGCCGGCGCCCACCGAAGCGCGCACGACGCCCATGCCCAGCGCCAGCAAGCCCGCCTCGAATTGCGACGCCTGCTGCGCGACCGCTTCCCCGACGACAGCCSCTGACCACAGCGCGCCGCCTGCCCCTCAGCCATGACCGATCCATGTCATGAGGGCCGGCCCGGCGCCAAGGAGACCCTCATGAGATTGATCGAGTTGAGCGGCCCCGATGCCGCCGAAACCCACGCCGCCTGGGCCCGCCGCTGGACCCGCGTCAAGCGCGCGGCCCGTGCCATCCGGTTGGTGTTCTCGCCGGCCTACCGCCGGCGCCGTGCCCGCAACCATCTGGAGTTCTACGCCGAAGCCGGCGCGCCTGAAGGCGCGCTCTACGTCGATGGCCAGCTGACCGCCCGGCTGGAAGGCGTGCGCAGGCTGTAGAAAGTCGCCCCTCGTTTGCTCTTGCTCCGGCTGAACGCCGGCAAGTGCGAACGGTCCCCCGAGGGGACGGCGATGCTTGCCGTATTGACCGGCAAGCACATCGCCAGCCGGGCCGGCTTGGGAGCGGCCCGGCGCTCGCCCCGAGATAGGGGTGCCGTCAAAGCTGAAATGGTTGGCAAAACGGGGCCGCCTCCGACGAGCAGGCGGCCCCGCCCARGCCTAGCATCGGCCCCATGTCCGACCGCCTCTGCCTGACCGCGCCACTCCATAGCCTGGAGGCCTGGGTGGACGCCTTTGCGCGGGCCGAGATCCCCGTACTGGCCGAGACGGCCGAGTCGCTTGAGCACATGCGCGCGACCGAGGACGACGTCGACGCCCACGGCCTGGGAGAAATGATCGCCACCGACCCGCTGATGACGCTGAAGGTGCTGGCCCATGCCAGTGAGCGGCGGCGCGGCAGCACTTCCG
This sequence comes from Roseateles sp. P5_B10, assembly GCF_056400485.1. Classification (NCBI taxonomy): domain Bacteria; kingdom Pseudomonadati; phylum Pseudomonadota; class Betaproteobacteria; order Burkholderiales; family Sphaerotilaceae; genus Roseateles; species Roseateles sp. P5_B10. Next base: position 11,834 of record NZ_JBFULE010000029.1, on the reverse strand, counting down.
GGCTCAGGGCCGACGCCGAAACAGTGACCGCTGCCATCGTGCTGATGGGCATCACCCCCTTTTTCCGCGACTTCGGTCCGCAGCCGACGCTCGAGCTGGTGCTGGCTGATAACGACGAGGCCCTGCTCGGGCTGTCACGTGTCATGCAGCGCGCCGAACGTGCCTCGCGCTTCGCGCTGGGCTTTGCGGCCCACCGGGCCGACCCAGATGCCGCCGTCATCCACAGCGCCGCCTTGCTGCATGACTTCGCCGAGATGCTGCTGTGGGTACATGCGCCCGTGCTGGCGCTGAAGATCGCCGCCTTGCAGGACGCCGACCGGCATCTGCGCAGCACGGCTGCCCAGCGCCAGGTGCTGGGCATTGAACTGGCCGAACTGGAGCAGGCCCTGATGCGACGCTGGCATCTGCCGGACTTGCTCGCGCGCATCACCAGCGAGAAAGACGGCCGCAACCCGCAGGTGCGCTGCGTGCACCTGGCTGTGCGGCTGGCGCGGCACACGGCGCGGGGCTGGGATGACGCGGGCGTGCCGGATGATCTGCACGACATCGCCGAACTGCTCAACCTCAGCGAAGCGCACGCCCTCAAGCTGCTTCACGAATTCGACTGACGCCAACGCCGGGCTATTCCCTTCTCCCCTGAAAGTTCGGCCGCCGCACATTCCCGGCCATCAGGCCGCGCAGCCTCGTGCGACCGCGCGACAGCCGCGACATCACGGTGCCAACGGGAATGCCGAGGGCCGCGGCGATCTCGGCATAGGCCATGCCGTTGACGGCCAGCAGCAGCAGCACCTCGCGCTGCTCCACCGGCAAGGTCGCCAGGGCCTTGTGCAGGTCGCGCAGAGCCAGGCGTTCGGACTGCGCTGCAGCGACGGGGATGTCCAGCACCTGCCTGTCGAGGTCCACCACATCCAGCCGGCCACGGCGCAAAGCGTCGACGTGCAGGTTGTGCATGATGCTGAACAGCCAGCCGCGCATGTCGCCCACGCCCTGCCAGAGCCCGGCGCGCGACCAGGCGCGCTCCAGCGTGTCCTGCACGAGATCATCAGCGTCCTCGCGGTTGCGCCGCAGCGACCGCGCATAGCGGTGCAGCCGGGGCAGCCAGCCCAGCACCAGGCCGACGTCGGGCAGCGACGCGCCAGGGCGGGAACGGTACCGGTCGACCGTGGTCATGGCCGGTGAATGCCACCGGCCGGCGCACAGGTTCAAACCGGTACAGCGGTCGTGTTCTTCAGCCGTTCCAGCACGAAGCTGGTCTTGCAGTCCTGCACGCTGGGGTGCATCAGCAGCGTGTCGCTGATGAAGCGGGCGTAGTGCTGCATGTCCTGCACCAGCACGCGCAGCAGATAGTCCATTTCGCCCGTCAGCGCCGCGCACTCGACCACCTCGGGCCAGGTCTGCACGGCAGCGCGGAAGAGGTCGCGCGGATTGCGCAGCGGGTTGTCGGTCTGCTTCTCCAGCCTGACATTGATATAGGCCGTCAGGCCCAGGCCGATGCGCGCCGGCGCCACCAGCGCGACATAGCCGGCGATCACACCGGCCTCCTCCAGGCGACGCACGCGGCGCAGCACGGCGGAAGACGACAGCCCAGCCTCGCCGGCCAGCGTGTCATAGGTGAGGCGGCCATCCTGCTGCAGCGCGCGCAGAATGCGGCGGTCAATGGCGTCGAGCTCGATGGCGGCTTCCATGGCCGTGATTTTGCAGGTTTCCTGCGCCGATGGCCGAGTCCGCGCCGAAGAATGCATGAAACCTGCGCGAACCGCGCCGCAGAATTTTCGTTTTCAAGCATCACGCCGCTGGAGACTTTCATGGCCAAGTTCACCCCCTGGGACAACCCGATGGGCACCGATGGTTTCGAGTTCATCGAGTTCGCCGCGCCCGATCCGGCGGGCCTGGGCAAGCTGTTCGAGACCATGGGTTTCAAGGCCGTCGCCAAGCACCGCCACAAGAGCGTGACGCTGTACCGCCAGGGTGGCGTCAACTTCATCATCAACGCCGAGAGCGATTCCTTCGCGCAGCGCTTCGCGCGCCTGCACGGCCCGTCCATCTGCGCCATCGCCTTTCGCGTGCAGGACGCCGGCCATGCCTACAAACGCGCGCTGGAGCTGGGCGCCTGGGGCTTCGACAACAAGGCCGGCCCGATGGAGCTGAACATCCCCGCCATCAAGGGCATCGGCGACTCGCTGATCTATTTCGTCGACCGCTGGCAAGGCAAGGGCGGCGCGGGCGCCGGTGCCATCGGCAATATCTCGATCTATGACGTGGACTTCGTGCCGCTGCTGGACGCCAACGACCAGCCGGTCGACCCCAACCCGGTGGGCCACGGCCTGACCGAGATCGACCACCTGACGCACAACGTCTTCCGCGGCCGCATGAAGGAATGGTCGGAGTTCTACGAGCGCTTCTTCAACTTCCGCGAGGTGCGCTACTTCGACATCGAGGGCAAGCTGACCGGCCTGAAGAGCAAGGCCATGACCAGCCCCTGCGGCAAGATCCGCATCCCGATCAATGAAAGCTCGGACGACAAGAGCCAGATCGCCGAGTACCTGGACCTGTACCACGGCGAGGGCATCCAGCACGTGGCGCTGGGTACGACCGACATCTACGGCACGGTCGAGGGCATGAAGAGCACCGGCGTGCAGTTCCAGGACACCATCGAGACCTATTTCGACCTCATCGACAAGCGCCTGCCGGGCCACGGCGAGAACGTGGACGAACTGCGCCGCCTGCGCATCCTCATCGACGGCGCCACCCACCTGGGCGTGGACAACGAGCTGCTGCTGCAGATCTTCACCAAGGAAGTCATCGGTCCGATCTTCTTCGAACTCATCCAGCGCAAGGGCAACGAGGGTTTCGGCGAAGGCAACTTCAAGGCCTTGTTCGAGAGCATCGAACTGGATCAGATCCGCCGCGGTGTGCTGAAGGACGAGCCCGCCAAGGCCGTCTGAAGACACTGCCAGGCCTCGTCCGAGTGGACGAGGCCCATGTGGCCGACGCCATCGAGCCGGTGCGCCCGCGCGCCGGCCAGGATCGCCCGCTCCGCCGGATTGACGATCTGGTCACAGGGCGTCCAAAAGCAGTCAACGTCAGGCAGACCCGGCAGCGCCGCCAGCCAGGCATTGCCCAGGCGCATCTGCTGCGTGTTGACGCCCAGACCAAGCGCTGCCATGCGCGTGCCCTGGTGGGGTGAACCCAGCGTGATGACATGCGGCGCCTCATGCCCCGCGCCGAAGCGGCGCCACCAAGCCCGCAGCGCCAGGCCACCCATGCTGTGCGCGCAGAGGATGGGCATGCGCCCCGTGTGCGCCTTGAGCTTCTGCACGCCGGCTTCGATCTCCTCCGCATAGACATCGATGCTGCCGAAAGCCGGCTCCAGCGAAGGCGCGACGAAAGCGACACCTTGCTCGCGCAGGCGCTCCATCCAGCCGTTCCAGCGGCCACGATTGCAGGAAAAACCGTGCACCAGCAACACGCCCTGCCCGGCGCCCGCCGGCAGATGATCCGCTTCGGCCCATTCGCGCCAGGGCTGGCGCCATGAGAAGGCCAACTCGCTGGCGACGACTTCCCGGGCCCAGGCGCGAAGCAGTTGCCCCCAGGCCGGTGCGGGCCGGTTCACCCAGCGCAATTGCAGGAATCCCCCCGCCAGAATGAGCGCATGCAGGCCCAGCGTCAGCAGCCCCCAGCCCCAGCCGAAGYGCCAGCCCACGGCCAGCGCCAGGGCCAGCCGCAGCAACACCCAGATCCTTTGCAGTCGTCCGTTCATCGCCCGAGTGTAGGAAGGCAGAATTCCGCCGACCCATGGATGAACTGAGTGCCGAATCCCTGCTGAATGAACTGCGCGCCGTCGACGCGGAACGCGCCCGCCGTGCTGCCGACCCCGAGCTCGAGGCCCGCGTCCAGAGCGTGAAGGCCTTCCAGCAGCGCCGCTTTGCGGCCACCTATGCCGATCTGCTCGCCAACCCACGCTATGAGGCGGCCACGCGCTTCTTCCTGCACGAGCTTTACGGTCCCGACGATTACCGCCAGCGTGATGCGCAGTTCGCCCGCGTCATCCCGACGCTGACCCGCCTCTTTCCCGCCGAGGTCGTCGACACGGTCGCCAAGCTCGCGCAGCTGCACGCCCTGTCCGAACGCCTGGATACGCGCATGGCCGAGCACCTGCTGTCAGCCGATATCAAGCCCGACGAATACGCCATTGCCTGGCGCGCCTGCAGCGAGCCCGCGTCGAGGCAGCGACAGATCGAGCTGACGATGGCGGTGGGCGAGTCGCTGGACAAGCTGACCCGCAAGCCGCTGCTGCGCCAGACGCTGCGGCTGATGCGCGGCCCCGCGCAGATGGCGGGCCTGGGCGCGCTGCAGAACTTTCTCGAAAGCGGCTTTGACACCTTCCGCGCGATGCGGGGCGCGGGCGAGTTCCTGTCCACTGTGCGACACCGTGAGGACACACTCGCACGTGCATTGTTTCGCGGTGATGCATCCGCGTTAGGGCAACTCCCCTAGCTTGATGTAACACGGCGTCCCAACATCGAAGGCTTCACGCCAAGCACGTCAGAAGGCTCTCGATGACCGCCGTCCTTGCCGAAGTCACCGAAGTGACATCCCGCGCCAAGCCCTGGCTGGCCAGCTACCCAGCCGGCGTGCCGGCGCAGATCGACACCCGCGTCTACGGCTCGCTGGTCGACCTGCTCAACGAGGCCTTCCGCAAGCACGCCTCACGCGATGCCGCCATCTGCCTGGGCCAGCGGATGCGCTTCTCGGAGATCGACCAGCTCTCCATGCAGCTCGGCGCCTGGCTGCAGGCCCAGGGGCTCAAGCAGGGCGACCGCGTCGCCATCATGATGCCCAACCTGCTGCAGTACGGCGTGGCCATCGCGGCCATCCTGCGCGCGGGCTTCGTCGTCGTGAACGTSAACCCGCTSTACACSCCGCGCGAGCTSGAGCATCAGCTCAAGGAYTCGGGCGCSSRCGCCATCRTCGTGCTGGAGAACTTCGCGCACACGCTGTCCGAGGTCATCGACGCGACCGACGTGAAGCATGTCGTGCTGGCGTCCATGGGGGACCTGCTGAACTGGTGGAAGGGCCCGCTGATCAACTTTGCCGTGCGCCACCTGAAGAAGATGGTGCCGGAGTTCCGCCTGCCAGCCGGCGACGGCCGCACCGTCGTGCGCTTCAATGAGGCCCTCGCCCATGGCGAGCGCCTGCACCTGAAGAAGCCCGAGCTCGGGCCCGACGACGTTGCCTTCCTGCAATACACCGGCGGCACGACCGGCGTGTCCAAGGGCGCCACGCTGCTGCACCGCAACATCGTCGCCAACATCCTGCAGGTCGAGGCCTGGTTCCAGCCCATGCTGGCCCGGCTGCCCGACCAGAACATGCAGTTCACCAACGTCTGTGCGCTGCCGCTTTATCACATCTTCGCGCTGACGGCCTGCTTCATGCTCGGTGCGCGCATGGGCCACCTCAACATCCTGGTGCCCAATCCGCGCGACATCCCCGGCTTCATCGAGACATTGCGCGGACACAAGATCCACATCTTCCCTGCCGTCAACACGCTGTTCAATGCACTGGCCGCAGAGCCGGGCTTCTCGCGGCTGGACTTCTCCGAGCTGGTCATCTCCAACGGCGGCGGCATGGCCGTACAGCAGGCCACGGCCGAGAAATGGCTCAAGGTCACCGGCTGCCCGGTGGTCGAAGGCTATGGCTTGTCCGAGACCTCGCCGGCGGCGACCATCAATCCGCTGGACCAGCGCGCCTTCAACGGCAGCATCGGCCTGCCGATCTCGTCCACCGAGATCGCCATCCGCGACGACGACGGCCGCGACCTTCCGATCGGCGAACGCGGCGAGATCTGCATCCGCGGCCCGCAGGTCATGGCCGGCTACTGGAAGCGCCCGGACGAGACCGCCAACGTCATGTGCGCCGACGGCTACTTCAAGACCGGCGACATCGGCATCATGGACGAGCGTGGCTATGTGCGTATCGTCGACCGCAAGAAGGACATGATCCTGGTCAGTGGCTTCAACGTCTACCCGACCGAGATCGAGCAGGTCGTCAACATGCATCCCGGCGTGCTGGAGTGTGCTGCCATCGGCGTGCCGGACGCCAAGTCGGGCGAAGCGGTCAAGCTTTTCGTCGTCAAGAGCGACCCGGCGCTGGCCGAGGAAGACCTGGTCAGCTACTGCACGGCACAGATGACGGCCTACAAGCGGCCCCGGTTCATCGAGTTCCGCGACGAACTGCCCAAGAGCAACGTCGGCAAGATCCTGCGCAGAGAACTCCGCACCAACACTGCCTAAGTCTTATTAGGCCGCGCTCGCTGCCAAGGCCAGAGGCCTTGTCCTTCGCCAGGCRCAAACAGTCCTCAGGACTGTTTGTGTCYGGGCTCAGCCTCGGGGGTGGGCTAGAACGGGTTGTTCTTGGCGCGCGTGAGCGCCAAAGTGCCGATGCGCTGCTGCGCGCTCGGGCCGAGCAGGGTGTCGCCGGCCCACAGCCATTGCGTGGGGTTGGCGTCGGTCACCAGCGTGTCCGTCGTGCAGTCCTGAGGCGCGACCTCGGTGCGGCAGGCCGCGTTCGTCACATCGGCGTAGCCGAAGGCGGCCGGGAAGCGCGCGATCTGCTGGATCGTCTCGTCAACGAGCACGAGGCCGACCAGGCGGCCGTCGTTGAGCAGGTTCAGACGCATGGTCGTATTGAAGGCCGAGCTCAGGTCGTTCAGGAAGATGGCGCGGTCGATGTCGGTCTGCTGCTGTCTTTCCTTTTGACCGTAGGGCGTCAGGCCGACGTCGAAGATGGTGGCCACCAGCACACGGCCGTTGGCATTGGCGATGCGGTTGACCTGGTCGGCCAGCAGCTTGCCGCGCGCCTTGGCCTCGTTGATCAACGAGTCACGGCTCTGGGCCGGGAACTGGCGATACAGCTCGAGGATGTCGTTGACGCCGACCATGATGGACACGATGTCCTTGGGGCCGAAGCGGTCGTTGGACAGATGCAGGTCGATCTTGTCGCGCACATCGGCAACCTTGTTGCCCAGTGCCGCGTACATGATGCCCTGGGGCAGCGCGACGAAGTCGGTGTTGCACTGCGGGTAGACGAAGCCAAAGCCGCCGGCCAGGATCTGGCTCCAGACCGGGCTGAGCTTGCAGTCCACCTGCTTGGTGTCGGGATTCAGGCCGTTGATCGTGTACTTCTTGCCGCTTTGCAGAATGGTGCCCATCTCGTCGCCGAAGGCGATGACGCGGGTCGGCGCAAACGGGTCGATCTGCTGGGAGCTGCCACCGCCGCAGCCGGCGATCAGCGCGGCCGCTGCCACCATGGCCAAAGCCAGGCCGCGCTTCAATTTCTGGGAGACAACACGTTGCATGACGATCAACTCAGGAACAAGAACTCAATCGGAAAAGGCGGCCGCGGCCCGGCTGAGCCGGTCGCGCACGCCATCCCAGGCAGGGTCGTGGGGCGGTGCCTCGACCCAGATTTCGCGCGCGCCGGCCGCGTCCAGAAGGCGCAGCACCGCGAACAATTCGTGGGCCGCTGCCGCCGGGTCGGCCGGCATGGCCTGCCAGCGCCAAGCCGGCAGCTGGGCGCGTGAATATACCGCCACCCCCTCCAAGCCCCCGCTGGCGGCCGTTGTGGCCAAACGTAAAGCCAGCGCCTGGGCATCCAGCAGGCGCACGCGGGCGCTCGGCGCGTAGTGCGCAGCCAAGGTGCCCGAGGCCTTGGGCGCCGTGGCATCCGGCTCCACGAGCGGCTGGCCCAGGGCGGCCTCGATGCGGCCACGGCTGATCAGCCCCGGGCGCAGCAGGGCCGGATGCTCGCGGCTGCAGTCGACKATGCTGGACTCGATGCCCACCTCGCAGGCACCGCCGTCCAGCACCATCAGCTCGGGGCCGAATTCCTCGACGACATGGCGAGCCAGCGTCGGGCTGACGCGACCAAACCGGTTGGCACTCGGCGCGGCCAAGCCCTCGACGCCCAGCGCGCGCGCTGCGGCCAGCACGGCGCGGGCGACCGGGTGGGCGGGTGAGCGCAGCGCCACGGTGGCGTGGCCACCGGCCGCAGCCTCGGCCATGCCGGCCTTGCGCKGCACGATGACGGTCAGCGGGCCGGGCCAGAAGGCATCCATCAGCCGGCGTGCGGCGACGGGCAGATGGTCGGCAAAGGGTTCGGCGCCGGCGGCGTCCAGCACATGGACGATCAGCGGGTGGTCGCTGGGCCGGCCCTTGGCGGCAAAGATCCTGGCAACGGCCTCGTCCTGGTCGGCGCGCGCGGCCAGGCCATAGACGGTCTCGGTCGGCAGGCCGAGCAATTCGCCGTCGGCCAGGCGGCGCGCGGCGGCCTGGACGGCTTCGGGATCGTTGCCGGGCAGAAGCAACATCAGAAGTCGGTGGGCAGGCCCAGGATGGCGGCAGCCTCCACGGCGACCGCATGAGCCGCCTCAGGCGTGTCGGCCGTGATGTTCAGATGGCCCATCTTGCGGCCATGGCGGGCGTCGGCCTTGCCGTAGAGGTGCAAATGCGTGCCCGGCAGGGCCAGCACGCGGTCCCAGGCCGGGGGCGTGGGGCCGCCGTCGTCGTTGAACCAGAGGTCGCCGAGCAGGTTCAGCATGACGCTGGCCGAATGCTGGCGCGGCGCCGGCAATGGCAGGCCGGCCAGCGCCCTCACCTGCAGCTCGAACTGCGACACATCGGCGCCGTTCATCGTCCAGTGGCCGGAGTTGTGCGGCCGCGGCGCCATCTCATTGACGACCAGGCGGCCATCTTGCAACCAGAAGAACTCGATGCACAGCACGCCGACATAGTTCAGCGCGTCCGCGACCTGACGGGCGGCGGCTACTGCCAGCCTGTCGACCTCGACCGGCACATCCGGCGCCGGCACCTCGGTGACGGCCAGAATGCCGCCGCGGTGCAGGTTCTGCTGCACCGGGAAGTTGACGATCTGCCCGTCCGCGCCGCGCGCCACCAGCACGCTCAGCTCGGCCTTCAACGGCAGCAACTGCTCAAGCACGCAAGGGACGCGCTTGAGCCCTTCCCAGGCCTGGGCCAGCTCGGCGGTGGTGGCCACGCGAACCTGACCCTTGCCGTCATAGCCCATACGGCTGGTCTTCAGGATGCCTGGCAGCAGGGCCGGGTCGACGGCCGCGAGTTCGATCTCATTGGTGATGACGGCATGCGGCGCGCAGGGCACGCCGGCCGCTTCGAAATGCGCCTTCTCGATGGCGCGGTCCTGGCAGACGGCGACCGACGCCGCGGCGGGCGCCACGACACGCATGCCGGCGAGCGTCTCCAGCGCAAGGGCCGGCACGTTCTCGAACTCGGTCGTGATCGCGTCGCAGTCGCGCGCCAGCTGGGCCAGGCCGAAGGAATCCAGATAGTCGGCCTTGATGTGCTTCTCGGCCACGGCGCCCGCCGGGCTGACGGCATCAGGGTCGAGCACGATGCAACGGTAGCCCAGGGCCTGGGCGGCATGCACGAACATGCGACCGAGCTGGCCGCCGCCCAAGACGCCCAGCGTCGCTTGCCGCGACTCGCCAAGCGTCGCCGCACCAGGGAGAAGGGCTGTCAACGCAGTTCCTCGCTCATCGCGCGGGCGATTTCGGTCTGTTTCGTGCGGAAGTCATTCAGCTTGTCCAGCAGGGCCGCATCACCCGTCGCCAGCATCGCCACAGCAAACAGCGCCGCATTGGCCGCGCCGGCATTGCCGATGGCAAAGGTCGCGACCGGGATGCCCTTGGGCATCTGCACGATGGAATGCAGGGAGTCGACGCCCTGCAGGTGCCGGCTGGCGACAGGCACGCCCAGCACCGGCACCGTCGTCTTGGCGGCCAGCATGCCCGGCAGATGGGCCGCACCGCCAGCACCGGCGATGATCGCCTTGAGCCCGCGGCCTGCCGCCGCTTCGGCATAGGCAAACATCTCGTCGGGCATGCGGTGGGCCKACACGACCCTTGCCTCGAAGGCAACACCGAACTCGGTCAGAATCTCGGCCGCTTGCTTCATCGTCTCCCAGTCGCTGCTGGAGCCCATGACGATGCCGATGACGGCATCCGGGTTCTGGGGGGCTGGGGTGGACAAGGTCGCGCTCCGGAAGGCTCAGAAAAGCCTTGAATTGTAGGTGGCGCGTCCCGAAGTCTGTTGGCGCCACGGGGGGCGGATGCGTTGCCACTCAAAAGCCCGCGAGCAAGGCGCGAAACGAAGCTGGGGTCATCCCCAGCGAGGCTTCGCAACGCTGCGCGCGGGTTTTTGAGTGCCAACCTCTTCGGGAGAGGGCCTGCGCGGGCGCATGGCGTTGTTGCGCGCCTTGCACGGGCAAACCAGCCCGAGCTTCGGCGCGACGCCTAGCCCTGCGCCCGCGCAGACCCTCTCGCACCGCCCCCCGTGGCGCCAACAGACTTCCTACCCTCAGCCATGATCGACATCAACCTCCAGAACTTCGAAGCCGAACTCATCGTCGCGTCCCAGAACCAGCCCGTGCTGCTGGACATCTGGGCGCCCTGGTGCGGCCCCTGCAAGACCCTGGGTCCCGTCCTGGAGAAGCTGGAAACCGCCTACGCTGGCCGTTTCACGCTGGCCAAGCTGAACAGCGACGAGGTGCCCGAGATCGCCACCCAGCTCAGCCAGATGTTCGGCGTGCGCTCCATCCCCTTCTGCGTGATGTTCTCTGGCGGCCAGCCGGTGGACGGCTTTGTCGGCGCCCTGCCCGAGGCGCAGATCCGCGAGTTCCTGGACAAGCACGTGCCGGCCGGCGAGGAACTCGAAGCCRAGGCCGACCTGGCCGATGCCCAGGACCTGATGGCCGACGGCGACCTGGAGGCCGCGCTGACCAAGCTGGCCCATGCGGTGCAGACCGACCCGGCCAATGACGCTGCCCGCTTCGATTACGTGAAGGCGCTGCTGGAACTCGGCCTGCTCAACGACGCGCGCGCTGCCTTCGCCCCGGTGGCGGCCAAGGCCGCCGACACCCTGGTGCCCTCGCCCCGCCTGGCGGCACTGGCCACCTGGCTCAGCGCCTTCGAAGCCGCCACGGGCGCCGACCCGGCGGCGCTGCAGGGATCAATCGCCGCCAACAAGCGCGATTTCGACGCCCGCTTCACGCTGGCCCAGTTGCACCTGGCCAACCAGCGCTTCACCGAGGCCATGGACGAGCTGCTGGAAATCATCATGCGCGACAAGGCCTGGAACGGCGAGGCCGCGCGCAAAACCTACGTGGCCATCCTCGAGCTGCTGACCAAGCCGGCTCCCAAGCACGCCGCCGAGGCCAAAAGTGGCACGCTGGAACTCTCCGGCAAGGCCGCCGTCGTGCCCAGCGACCCGCTCATCGACAGCTATCGGCGCAAGCTGTCGATGGCGCTGTTCTGATCAGGCCCGCCTGACAGCCGCACGGCCCGGAATACTCAGGGCACGCCGCTGTTGCCGCGATTGCTGCGGATGTCGCGCAGCCTCACGCATTCCGGGTCGTTGTGATAGATCGGCTTTTCGCACTGCCGGTCGATGCACCAGGCGCGCGCGAACAGCACCCGGCCGCCGCAGGCCTCGTTGGCGGTGCGCGGCTCGGTGGACGGCGCAGGGGCCGCCGATGCCGGGGCCGCCTTGCTCGACGGGGCGGCCGGGCTGGAGGCCGCCGGCTCGGGCGCCGCGAAGACGGGGCTGCGCGGCACCGGGCGGAAGTCGCCGGCCTTCTCGGTCACGATGGGCTTGGGCGCCGTGTCGCGACGCGAGGGCGCCGAGCCGGGCAGTGCCACCGGGCGGGTGTTCACGCCAGTCGCAGCCGACGCGGGCGCAGGCTTGACGGGCACAGGCACCGGCGTGAGCGCGGGCGCAGGCTGTGAAGCTGGCGCGCTGGCC
>NZ_JBFULE010000028.1:0-21520 GCF_056400485.1 Roseateles sp. P5_B10 | reverse complement strand
CCGGTGACGTGCCCTTGATCACCTGTGCCAGCTTCCACCCGAGGTTCACCGCATCCTGCAGGCCCGTATTGAGCCCCAGCCCGCCGATCGGCGAGTGAATGTGCGCGGCATCGCCGGCGAGCAACACGCGTCCCCTGCGATACGCCGTAGCCTGCCGCGTCATGTCCGTGAACCTGGAGATCCAGGTTGGGCTGTGGACGCCGTAGTCGGTGCCGCACGCGGCGATGAGCAGTTCCTTGAGATCGCGCAGCGTCGGTTCGGTGGCTGCATTCGTGTTCGGTTCGGTCACCATGACGCCGATGGGGCCGACGTCCTTGTATTTGATTTCTCCGCCTTTGATCTCGTATTCCGACCGGCTGAAGGCGTGCGTGCCCGCGAGCGACCGATGCACGCCGTACGGCGGCTTCTCCGTCATCTCCACTTCCGCGAGGATGTTGCTCGTCGTCGCATCCCAGCCCGCGAAGTCGATGCCCGCCATCTTGCGTACGAGGCTGCGCCCACCGTCGCACCCGATGAGATATTGCGCCCTCAGTGACCGACCGTCTGCGAGGGCGACGTCGACAGCCGCGTCGTGCTGCACGAACCCCGTAAGTTCTCGGCCGTAGAGGATGGGCACCTTGAGCTCGGTGACCCAGTCGGCGAGGATGCGCTCGATGTGCTTCTGCCGCAGCGCAAGCCCATAGTTGTGGCGGGTCGGGAAGTCGCTGATGTCCAAACGGGTGATGGCGAAGCCCGTGACCTGCGCGATTTGCCCCGCCGAGAGGAATCGATCTGCTATGCCGCGCTGGTCGAGCACTTCAATGGTGCGCGAGGAGAGCCCTTGGGCACGCGCGCCGGAGAGTTCTTGATTGGGCCGGCGTTCGACGACGGCGACGTCCACCCCTGCCAGTGCCAATTCGCCCGCCAACATCAGCCCTGTCGGGCCCGCGCCGGCGATCACCACCGCATGCTCGGTCATCGCTCGTGTGCTCCAAGATAAAGGATAGGCCGGCTCTGTAGAAAGCAATCCTGGCTGCTGCTTCGCACCGGCCGCATCCTGCCGGATCTCTGCGGGGCTGGACCTTTGCATCGAAACCGTTCTTCAGCTCGCCGTCGAGACGAGTTCGACAACTCGTCAGCGACCGCCGCCGGAACATAGCTCAGAATTTCCCAGCGCCTTGACGCTGAAGTGTCTCCATGTCTGCAGGCAACTCCAACGGTCCGGCCCGCCATCACGACGTCAGGAACGAAGCTGAGAGCCTCCCGACTGCATCGGTCGCAAGGATGTTGTAGTGGCTGGCCCCAGGCACGATGGCCAGTTGGGCAGGCGCGCGCTGCGAGCCATCCAGTCCGGCATCGCGCTGCCCACCGCCGAGCAGCTTGTAGAACTCGACGATGTGCTCCGGCCGCATGGCGTCTGCGTCGGCAAAGATGAGCATCGTCGGTGCCTTGATGCCGGCGACCGCGGCCGACCAGTCGTAGTCGTGACTTTCCATCTCGGCGATGCGGCGCATCAGCTGTTCCCAGTCGACCTCCGGGTAGAGCTTGCCCATCGGCGACTGCTTGAGATGGCCGCCGATCATGGGCGCATTGGTGGCCATCTGGTCGAAGGCGGCGAGCACTTCGGGGAACCAGGCCGAGCGCTTCATGGCTTGGGAAACGACGACCAGGCGGTCGACCAGGGAGGGGTGGCGAATCGCGAGCTGCAGTGCCACGCCCCCGCCGAGCGAATAGCCCATCACCGCAGCCTTCTTCAGGCCGAGGTGCTCGATCAGGGCCGCAACATCATCGGCAAGCGTCTCGAAGCGCAGCGGCCGGTCAACGTCGCGGGTGTGTCCGTGGCCTTGCATGTGCACGGCGATGACCTGATGCGAGGCGGCCAGAAGAGGCAGATTGGCGCCGAAGGCCTCGCTGGCGGCAACACCGCCATGCAGCAGCACCAGCGGCTTGCCGTTGCCGTGCACCTCGTAATACATCTTCTGGCCGTGGATCGAGGCGTAGGCGGTCTTGGGGCTCTGCGATGTCATGGTCGTTGCTCCTGATGCGAGGGTGGTGGGGGCCGCCGGAGTGACGGCGGAAAAAGCCCTTGCCGGCAGTGCGGCGGCGGCCAAGGCGGTGAGAAAGCGGCGTCTTTCGAACATGAAGCTCTCCTTTGGGTCGTCGAAGGCGCGAGCCGACCCCGGCGGCTCACGGAGGCCGCCAGACAGGCAATGCGCGGAAGTGGGGAAGCGCTAGGTCTTGCGCCGGGCGCCAACGCGTGAGCCGCGCTGCGCCGGTGCGGCCTTGGGGGGCGCCTGCGGCTTGTTGAAGGTCAGTTCGAGGTAGCGGCGCAGATGGTCCAGACAATCGGCTGCAACCGCCGGGTCATGCTGCGACTTGGCCAGCACGAAGGCGCCTTGCACGACGGCCTGGGTGAACATCGCCAGGCTGTGTGCGCTCCACTCGGCGTGCGGTGCGTGAGATGCCTTTGCCGCTTCGATGTCCGGCTCCAGAGTCGCTGCGTGCTCCTGGATGTGCTGGCCGCTGGCTTCGCTCAGATGCGGATGCGTCGAGTACGTTTCCTGCGCCAGCATGCCAAGCAGGCAGGTGAACGCGGCCAGGTCGCCTTGCATCGCGCCACGGCGGAAGTCCACATAGGCCAGCAGCCGCGCCAGCGGGTCGGGTTCGTCTCGGAAGGCCGCACGCGAGAACATCAGGTCGGCCTTGGCCGAGAAGCGCTCGGCCGCCGCCATGGCGAGGTCTTCCTTGCTCGCGAAGTGGTGGAAGAAGCTGCCCTTCGTGAGGCCCGTGGCTTCGCAKACGTCTTCCACGCGCATCGCCGCGTAGCCCTTGATGCGGATCAGATTCACCGCCGCATCCAACAAACGCTCTCTCGAAGTCGTTGCCATCGCACGCCCTCCTGCATACCGGTTGGTATGTAATCTACATACCAACCGGTATGGAGTCAAGCGGCGATGAAAACCTGTTGTCGTCTGGCTGATGACTTGTTCTCCAAGCGCTAGAGCAGGTGTTCGAGGCGAATCGGGAGATCGCGCAGGCGGCGGCCGGTCGCATGGAACACCGCGTTCGCAATCGCTGCGGCGGTGCCCACCGTCCCCAGCATGCCAATGCCCTTGATGCCGCCGGCGAGGTGAGGGTCGTCTTCTTCGACGATGTGAATGTCGAAGCGCGGCATATCGGCGTGGACGGGCACGAGGTAGTCGCTCAAGCTGGTGTTGACGACGCGACCCGACGCCTGGTCCATCAGCGTGGCCTCGTGCAGCGCCATCCCGATCCCGCCGACGAGCCCGCCGACGTACTGGCTGCGCGCAAGCATCGGGTTCAATATCCGGCCCGCCGCGTACGCCGCTGTGATCCGGGTGACACGTACGGTGCCCAGCGTCGCATCGACGTGAACTTCGGCGAAAACCGCGCCGAAGCCATAGGCGCTGTAGGCCGGCCGCTCGGCGGGCGCGGTCCGGGCATGGACCTGCAGTCCTTGCGCGGCGGGGGTGGCCGCCCAAGCGGCGAGTGTTTGCCGGCGAGTGTCGATGCGGCTGTGCAGCAGCCCTTCCACGAGCGTGACCTGATCGCTCGCAAGGCCGTACAAGGGCGAATCGAGATCGGCCACCACGTTCGCGAGGATGCGCTTCTTCAGCCCACGGGCCGCCTCTTCCACCGCCGGGGTGAAGCTGGCTGTYGCGATGGAGCCACCGGAGTACGGGCCTTCGGGCAGATCGGTGTCACCGAGTTCGACTTGCACGGCAGCGAGCGGTACGCCCACCGCTTCCGCGGCAATTTGCGCGAGCACCGTCAACGTGCCGGTGCCGATGTCCTGCGTGCCGCACCGCACACACACCACGCCTTCGCGGCTCAAGCCGACGCTGGCTTCGCACGCCATGCGAAACACCGGGTACAGCGCGGACGCCATGCCCCAGCCGACCCACGAATGATTTTGCTGCCACTGCTGCGGCTTGCGCGGGCGACGCGACCACCCGAAGGCATCGGCTGCGACGCGCAGACATGTCTCCAGG
This sequence comes from Roseateles sp. P5_B10, assembly GCF_056400485.1. Taxonomy (NCBI): domain Bacteria; kingdom Pseudomonadati; phylum Pseudomonadota; class Betaproteobacteria; order Burkholderiales; family Sphaerotilaceae; genus Roseateles; species Roseateles sp. P5_B10. The sequence goes on along the minus strand of NZ_JBFULE010000028.1, from coordinate 17,528 downwards.
CCGTTGCTGGACCAGGGCAGGTCGGTGTGCATGTCGCGCTCGGCGAGGTTGCGCAAACGCAGTTCGAGCGGATCGATGTCGAGTCGGTGGGCCAACTCGTCGAGCGCCGATTCGAGCGCAAAGCTTCCAGGGCCTTCTCCCGGGGCGCGCATCGGGTTCGGCTGCGGTGCATTCACGCGCACCAGGCGCTGCGTGGTCGCCACATGGGCGCAGCCGTACAGCACCCGACTCGGGGTCGCGACTGGATCGAGGTGTTCTGCGAATGTCGACGTCTGCGCAAGCGCGTCGTGCACGATGGCACGCAGACGGCCATCGGCATCCATGCCGATCTTCAGGTCCTGCACCGTCTCCTGCCGCCTGCCGACTACACAGAACATTTGTGCGCGCGTCAGCTCCAACCGAACAGGTCGCTGCACGTGCCGCGCCGCCATGACTCCCAACACCAGCGCCGGAAACCACGCGCGACCCTTGGATCCGAAGCCACCCCCGACGTACTGGGCGACGACGCGCACCCGCTCCGGCGGCAAATCAAAACAATGCGCAAGAATGCGTCGCGAGCCGAACACCGCCTGGGTGGAGGTGTGCACCGTGAGGCGGCCCTGCTCCCAATGGGTGACGACGGCGTGCGGTTCGAGCGGAAGGTGGTTGTGCGTCGGCGTGGTGTAGCGCTGCGCGAGGACGTGCGCAGCTTGCGTCAACTCGCGTTCGGGCTCGCCGCGGCGGCTGTCCACAGCCACACCGCCGGCCGCCTCTTTGGGTGAAACCACTTCGCCGAGCGCGGCGTTCATCGCGGTGATGGCCGGTGCCGGTTCGATATCGACTTTCACGGCCGCAGCGGCGCGCAGCGCCTGCTGCGGCGACTCAGCGATCACCAGCGCAACGGGCTGCCCGGCGAAATGAACGGTCGCGTCCTGCAGCAGCGCAAGAAAACCGCCATTGCGGACCCTCGGCGCGTTTGCGTGCCAGAGCAACGCGACCACCCCCGGMATTGCCAGCGCGGCAGTGGCATCGACGTTGCGCACCACGCCGCTGGGCACATCTGCCTGCACGAGCGCCGCGTGAAGCAGTCCCTGGACTGTTTGTTCGGCAGCGTAGCGGGCTGCGCCGGTCACTTTCAGTTCGGCTTCAAGCCGCGGCGTGGCACGACCGTTTGGACGCTCAGGTACGGTCATGACCGGTCCCTCGTCTGCAGTAGCGCGCGCAGTACCGCACGGGGCAGCAGATCTACCTTGAATGCGTTGTGACGCAGCGGCGCCGCCCCGACCGAGGCCAACTCGGCAGCACGTTGCAGACTCTCGTCGTCGCAGCGAGCGCCGAGCAGCGCCTCTTCGCAAGCGGGCAGCCGCCACGGTACCGTGCCGACGCCCCCGGCCGCGATGCACGCTGCGCGCACGATGCCATCGGCGATTGACAGGCCGGCAGCAACCGAAACGACGGCGAACTCGAACGACTCACGGTCGCGCAGCTTCAGATAGCTCGATTGCCGCATGCAAGGCGCAAGCCGCAACTCGACGTGGGTGATCAGTTCGCCGGGCTCAAGGTTGGTCTCGCATTCGGGCCGGTCGCCCGGCAGGCGATACAAGCGCTGCAGCGCAAGGCGCCGCTCGCCGCGCGGCCCGATCAGACGCAACTGGGCGTCGGCCGCAATGAGCGCGACTGCCAGGTCCGACGCATGCGTCGCGACGCAGTGTGCACTCGCGCCGAATACCGCATGCAGGCGATTTTCACCGTCGATGGCGCCGCAGCCGCTGGCCGGCTGCCGCTTGTTGCAGAGGGCCAAGCCGTTGCGGAAGTAGCTGCAGCGGGTTCGTTGCAGCAGGTTGCCTCCGACAGTGGCCATGTGCCGCACTTGCGGTGAAGCGCTTGCGAGCAGCGCCTGCGCGACGGCCGGCGCTTCGCGGCGCACGTCCGCGTTTGCCGCAACGTCGCTCAAGCGTGCCAGCGCGCCGATCGACAACGTGCCATCGTCAATCGCCACTGTGGCTAGCGGCAACCGACCGATGTCCACGACCCGCGTCAACGAGGCGAGGCCGGCCTTGTGCAAAGGGATCAACTCCGTGCCGCCGGCAATGAAAGCCGCACCCGGTTCGGCCTGCACCGCGACAAGCGCGGATTGCAGGTCGACCGCCCTCACATACGAGAACGGGTGCAGGGTCATCGTTGGCCCACCACCTGGAGTATTGCGTCGACGATGTTCGGGTAAGCGCCGCATCGGCACAGGTTGCCGCTCATTGAGGCCTCGACACTGCCGCGATCCGTCACGCCGTCCTCTTGGAGGAGGCCGAGTGCTGAAACGATCTGCCCCGGCGTGCAGTAGCCGCACTGCAGTGCGTCGCAGTCGATGAAAGCCTGCTGCAGTGGGTGCGTCAGGCCGTCGCGCGCCACACCTTCAATCGTCGTGATCTCGCGTCCGTCCTGCATGGCCGCCAACGTCAGGCAGGCGTTGATGCGGCGCCCGTCGGCGAGCACGGTGCAAGCACCGCAGGCGCCCATGCTGCAGCCCTTCTTCGTACCCGCCAGCCCCAAGTGGTCGCGCAACAGGTCCAGCAACGTGGTCGAAGCCGGCACCGTGAGCGTGTAGGCTCGGCCGTTGATCGACAGGCACACAGACGTGCGGTCATCGGCGTTGCCGGCAACACCTGGATCGACGGCGGGTGGGAAAGATTCGGTTCGCATGCGTCGAGGATATCGACGCTGCGTCACCCAACAAGTGCGTTCGCCATACGGGTATCGCCACTACCCGGCTTGCGGAACTGACCGCGCCGTCACACCACGGGTGGTTCGGGCCTGAAGATGGTGAGCCGCAAGTCGGGAGCTCCGTCGGGCGTGAAGGACGTGATGTTGTAGGGGACCTCGCCATGCACGGGGTGCCGTAGCGTCTTTCGAACGGTCGATCGATCGGCCACCACGTCGTGATGAGCCCACCAGGCGCGGAACTCGGGGCTTGCCGCCGCGGTGCGCGCGACCAAGGTTGCAAAGCCGGGGTCCCCGTTCGAGCGGCCGAAGTCGACACGGAAGCGCGCGAGCACGTCCCGCGCGTCGATCTCCCAGTCCGCCATCCGCTCGCGGTAGAGCGGGCTCGTGAAGGTGAGCCATAACTGGTTGCGCGCCTCGGCCGGCAGGCCGCTGAAGTCGCCGAAGAGCTGACACAGCGGTTCGTTCCACGCCAGCAGATCCCAACGTTTCGTCTTCAGGTAGGCCGGCAAGGTCAATGATCCGACCAGCGCTGAAAGGTCGTCCACGACGCGGCCGATGGCGGCTGACTCGACAGCCGGCGTAGGGTGGCCCGCGAGCGCCAACAGGTGCGCCCGTTCGGTGCTGCCCAGGCGCAACGCGTCGGCCACCCGTTCGAGTGCGCTCGCCGAAACGCGAATGGGCCGCGCCTGTTCAAGCCACGTGTACCAGGTGACGCCGATGCCGGCCAGCGCCGCGACCTCCTCGCGGCGAAGCCCGCGAGCGCGACGCCGCGCGCCGCTCGGCAGTCCCACGTCGGCCGGTCCCAGGCGAGCCCGGCGGTTGGTGAGGAAGACTGCCAGTTCCTTGCGTGCATCGAGGGTCACGTGAAAATTATCAGGCCTCGCAATCGACTGCCAGCGTGTGACAGCTTCTCGGCAATCAAGGCGGAGAAGTGAATGTCGCTGATAGGCGGCGGATTCAACCGGGCACAGTCCGCAGCAACAACCAAGCGGGCAACCCCAGATATAGCGCCAGCAACCCGAGTCGTTCCAGCCCCGCGCGCGCCGCTGTCGCCCACCCCGGGAGTACCAGCCAGCCAGCAAACGCGCCCAACTCGATCACCGCCCGCACCGCAGCCGCGCACAGCACCACGCCGGCAATCCAGGCCGCCCACCACAGCGCAAAGGCCGTCAGATAGGCCGCCAGCCCGTAGCTGTAGAACTCCCCGAAGGCGCTGCCGTAGGCGATCTTCTGGTGCAGCTGGAAGGCGGGCACGGCCAGCAGGAAAGGCAGCAGCAGGAACTTGAACGCCGGCTGAGCGAGGCGGCTGGGCGGCAGTTGTGCGCGGCTGCGGGCGTAGGCCCACCAGGCAAGCCAGGCAGGCTGTTCATGCATGGGCAGCCCGAGGGCACGGGCCAGGGCCCAGGGGTCGGGCAGGGCGAGGCCGTGGAGCCAGCGCTCGCCTGAGTTCAGACGCAGCGAGGCGCCTGAGCCAGGCAGGTGCAAGCACCAAGGCTCGATGGCGGCGATGTCGCTCAGTGGGACCTCCAGTCGCCGCGAGCCGCGCGTCAGCACCAGTAAGCCTTCCGCCAGCGTGACCTGGGCTGTGCAGGCGCGCAACAGGGCCCAGGCCGCTGCCTCGGGGATGAGGCACAGGGCCGTGAACATGCGCAGCAGCGCGAGGGTGTTGGTCTGCAGCGTGCCATCGCCCCACAGCCAGATTGCACCCATGGCCAGCGCGCCGCCGCGCGAGATCAGCTGCAGCAGGCCCGCCACGGCGCGGGCGGCAGGGGGCAGCACGACGAGCTGGCTCGCAAGAGTGGCTGGCAACTCGACGGGAGAGATACCCACCCAACGCCGCAGCACCGACCACATCGCCAGTCCGGCAATGAAGACCGCCGCCGCGCGCCCGACCCAGTCGCCCCAGCGGACCATCAGCGTGGGCGCCGGGTCGCGCACTGGCAAGTCGCCGATGACGAGGGTGCGTTCGCCCATGCGCGTGGCGGCGATGACGGTGCCGCGGGCATCGATGACGGCGCTGAAGCCATTGGTCGTGACGCGGAACTGCGGCAGGCGGGTCTCGATGCTGCGAAAGGCTGCGACGGCCTGGTGCAGTGCGGCGCCTTGCTCGTGGTCAGTGAACCACGAGTCGTTGGACATGGTCAGGATGACTTGAGCGCCCAGGCGTGCGCCGGCGATGGCGAGGCCGGAGTCGGTGTCGTCAAGGCAGATCAGCGGCAGCACCGGGATCTCGCGGCCGTCGGCCAGGCGCAACGGGAAGATGCGCGCGCCGCTGCCCGGCCGCCAGCTGCCGGCGCCGGGCAGCCAGCCGCGCACGGTGGCGTTGTCCAGCCAGGCAGGCAGGTATTCGGTGAAAGAAAAGAGCCGCGTCTTGCGATACATGCCAGCCAAGCCGCTGCGGGGCAGCACGAACGCGGCCGCGTTGTATTCCCCGTCGGCATCCCGGTCATAGGTGCCAAAGACGAAGGGCACGCCGGCCGCGTCGATGATGGCCCGGATCTCGGCGTCCAACTCGGCGCCGGCCTGGCTCTTGGGTTGGCCGAAGCTGGTGGGATAGACGGTCTCGGACCAAAGCACCGCGTCGACATGCTGGCGCTCGACGGCGTCGTAGCTCATGGCGAAGTGCGTATCAAGGACCTCACGCACGACGGCGGCAGCACCCTTGTCGCGGCGCAGGCGCTCGTAGTCGGTGATGTTGGACTGCACCAGGCCCATGCGCAGTGGCTTGGCTGCTGAGGTTTGCTCAGGTTGCAGCGCGAAGAGGCCATAGCCGGCCAGCAGCAGTGGGCCGACGGCAGCAAGCACCAGCGGCGCAACCATCGCGCGCAGGCCTTCGCGGCGGCGCGCCAGTGCGGCGGCGACGGCCTCGTTGGCCAGCAGCAGCACGACGGTCAGCCCGGTGGCGCCGCCCAGCTCGGCGGCCTGGCGCAGCAGCGGCGCGGGGTAGAGGCCGTGGCCCAGCGTGTCGCCCAGCACATGCGGCAGCGCCCATTCGGTGGCGGCCCAGGCGGCCACGCCGGCCGCGGCAGCGAGGGCCGCGCCGTGATGGCGCCGCACCAGGTGGCGCACGACGGCGAAGACGAGGATCTGCGGCTGGAACAGCGGCGCGGCGAGCAGGAGCAGCGCCAGGCCCGCACCCGCGCCGATCTGCGTGTAGGCGCCGAGGGCGCTGCCGAACCAGAAGAACACGGCGGCCGTGTAAGCGACCGACATGGCCCACGCACCGAGCAACGTGCGGCCCAGACGGGCTTCGGCATCCAGCGTGCGCAGCCAGGGCACCAAAGCGACGAAGCCCAGCATCCATGCCGGCCCGCCGCGGGCGTACAGACCGCTGAGCAGCGCAGCCACGACGACACCGGTCCACCGGCTGCGGGCGAGCCGGCTGGGCAAGGCAGTGAGCGTCAACGCGGGCCGTCCACCGGCGCCGGCACAACGATGCGCCGGATCGGCAACCCCGGCGGCGCCAGTTCAGGCGGCACGACGCGGTCGGCCGGCACGGCGACGCTGCGGCCATTGATGACCACCGTCTGCGCATCCGGCGAGAACATCAGCATGGGCTCGATTCGCTGGCCGTCATCAGTGGCCTGGTGATGGCGCACATAGCCGGGCGGCAATTCGAAGTTGTCGGGCACGGCCAGGCCGATGATGGGCGGGCGCGTGCCGGGGGGATTGAAGGCGCCGAGGCCGGTGCGCACGCCGGCCGCATGCAGGCGCTGGATCACTTCAGCCATGGTGGGGCGCTCGCCCTCGTTGATGTAGTCGGCCAGGTCGGGCGTCTGGTCGCCGTTGGGGTCGCGCAGACGCGGGATGCGGGCGACCGGCGCAGTGGCCGTCCCGGTCATGACCACGGCGACCGTTGTATCCGGGGCACTGGCCCAGGCGGTGGGTGTCTGGGCAGCCACTGATGCCGGCTGAGCCGGTGCCGCAGCAACCGCTGGCGATGCGGGTGCCTCAGCCGCCGGCCACCACCAGGCGAGCCCACCAACTACCACGGCGATCGCAACCACCAGCACCCAGGGGGAGGGCCCCCAGGTGGTGTTGTGGCGGTCGTTGGGTCGCGTCATGACAGCCCCGTTCAGTTCATGGCGCCGCCGGGTTGGACGTCGAAATCGCCCAGCCCATGCGCTCATGCCCGTACTGGTTCCAGATCGGATTCTTGCCGTTCGTGAATGACGTGTAGCGCGCCGCGCCCGATCCGGTGGTACCGCCGAAGATGCCGGCGGACACAGTGCCGCCGCTGTAGGTCGGGTGGGTGTCGTCGGACTGGATGTAGTCGTAGCTGCTGCTGCTGGAGACGAACTTGGCGTTGGCGTCGCGGATGGTCGATTTCAGCGTCGTCGTGATGCGAGTCACGTAGCTGGCCTCGCTTTCGCCGGCCACATAGCGCAGCGCGTCGGAATCGATGATGCCGTCGCCGTTGCTGTCGTAGTCCGCGCCCATGTACTGCGCGAAGTTGTCGGCGCAATTGAAGCCCTTCTGGCGCGCGTACTCGCACATCCAGTAGTTCATCGTCGCAATCTTGGGCAGGAAGCGATCGCGCATGTTCACAGTGGCGCCGGTGCTGGCGTCCTTGCAGCTGCTCTGCGTGTTGTCGGCGTTGTAGCCGGGGTAGTGCAGGTTGGAGATCTGCTTGAGCTTCACGCCGGCATAGGCATTGGCGTTGATGAAGTCCATGGCGGCAGCCACATAGGTCTTGCAGCTGTTCACGGCGGCGTCCATGCCTGCGTAGTTGCAGGTGCCGGTCTGGCTCTTGAAGGCGGAGCGGGCCTGCAGGCCGTCGTTGCCACACATCTCGAAGGTGACGACGCGGGTGGACGCCGCCTGCATGTACGACTTCTCGGCCACGATCTTGTTGCTGTAAACGTCGGAGGCGACGGCGCCGGACTTGGCGCGGCGCACGCTCTCGATGCTTGCATTCCACTTGGCCGCAAGGTATTCCGCGTCCACCGTGGGCGCCGCGTATTTGGCGGCATTCAGCACCGAGCCGTTGTAGCCGGCATAGATGGAATCGCCATAGGCGACGACGCGGTATTTGGCGGTCGTGCCTGTGCGGTTGATGGTCCAGGACACGTTCTGCGTCAGCGTGCTGGCGGCGGCCGGTGTGGCGCATATGACCGCAAGCAGTGGTACGCCCAGGCGGCAGGCGGCGCGGCCCAGGACCGCGCGAAGGGAAGTCCTCATCTGTGTCTCCTAGCTTGGTGTTTGCGACGGGAACCAACAGAGCGCCCGGCCGCCGCGTGGGCAGGCCGGAACCACGAACAACACTTCACGCTAGCACCCCACCTTCGGGGTGAATCGGGGACATTCCCTCTGTGTGCGGTGCAGCAAGAGGGACGGGGGAACCCTGGTAATACGACCAAATCGACGTGTCGAAGCCGCGGCGAAGATCGCGCACTTGCAGTTCGAGCCCAACAATCTCTGGCTACCGCTTCATGACTGAATTTGTCGTTTTTCTAGCAGTCTTGCTGGTTGTGAATGTGCTGGTGTCGCGCCGCGTCATCGCGACGGGGCGGCGGATACACCTGCCGGTGGGCATGCTGCTGGTGGCGATCTGGCTGTTCCCGTTGGGAGGCGCCTTCATCGCCTTCCTGTCCACACCATGGCGTCGTGTCGTGGACAAGGTCGTCGCGGACGCGGGCTATCGCGATCGCAGCAACGGGCAGGGTCCGGCGCCCGAGGAATTGGCTCACGCGGCGGGGGGTGCGAGTTTTTCAGTCATGGACCATTTGCAATGGGGCCACGAACTGCCGGTGCTGGACTGGCGCGCCCTGAACCGCTGGGCAGCGGGCGACGAGACCAGCCATGCAAGTGACGAGCAGCGCATCGCTGCGCTTGAGGCCGGGCGCCGGGCCTGGCTGCTGCACCTGGGCGAGGCGCTGGGGCCGCAGATGGGCCTGCTGGAGACGGAGGAGGCCATGGTGCTGTCGCCGTTGAACGAGCGCGAGGAGCGCGCCACCGCCGCCTATGTACATACGGCCCGCAGACGCATCGAGCGGCTGCTGGGGCCGCTTGCGAGCTTCCCTGCGGGCCAGCGCAGCCTTGTTCTGGTGCTCAACAGCGAGGACGACTACTACCGCTATGTTTCGCTCTACTACCCGGACGGCGAGTTTGCCGTTTCAGGGGGCATGTTCATAGATGCCGGCTGTCCGCACTTCGTCGTGGTGCGTGCCCATCTCGGCGCTATCGAGCCCGTCATTGCGCACGAGCTGACGCACAGCGCGTTGGCTCACCTGAGGCTGCCGCGCTGGCTGGACGAGGGCATCGCCGTCAACAGCGAACGCCGTGTGGCCGGTGCGCAGCCCTCGCTGCACACGGCGCCGGAATTGCACGCCCTACTGCGCGACCACTGGAATGCGGCCAAGGTGCAGCGGCTGTGGTCGGGCGAATCCTTCCTGCGCGCCGACGACGACACGCTGCTGTCCTATGAGCTGGCGCGCATCCTGGTGGAGCAGATGTCGCGGGACTGGGACGGCTTTGCTGCTTTCGTGCGCGCGGCCGCTCACGCGACCGACGCAGGTGGCAGCGCGGCGCGTGACGCGCTCGGGCTGGACCTGGGCGCCTGCGCGGCGGCGCTGGTGGAAGCGTCATCAGCCGAGGGCTGGTCGCCGCAACCGGCGCTCTGGCGCTGAGTGACGCCGGCAGACGGCTGCTCCTGGCGGGCGATCAGTACAGCCGGATCGCCGAATCGAAATGCCAGGTACGGCGGATCTCGATGACGTCGTACTCGCGCGCCAGCGCCGGCGTGAAGGCCGGGTAGTTGGCCTGGCTCTCAATGACGCGGCGGATGGCCTCGTCCAGCGCCGGCACGCCGCTGGAGCGGTAGAAGCTGACCGACTCCACCGTGCCGTCGGCGCGAATGGCAACCGTCACGAGCGGGTCGGTGTAGGGTTGCTTGATCGCGTCGCGGACGAGGTCGAAGGTCTGGTTGAACTGGATCTTTCGCGCCCACGCTTCGGCGTAGAGCACCATCTCGGCGTTGGCATCGGTGCGGCCGAAGAGGCGGCCGCGGCGGGCGCTGCTCCAGGACGAGGGCAGGTTGGAGGGGGCCTGGCGTGCCGCGTCACGCTTGGCGGCTTCCTCGTTGAGCTGCTGGCCGATGGCGCGCAGCCGGGCTTCGCGCTGCTCCTCGGCGGCCTTGGCCTCGGCCAGCTTGGCGGCCGCGGCGCGGGCGGCTTCCTGGCGAGCCGCCTCTTGGCGCCCGGCTTCCTGTCGTGCGGCCTCCTGCCTGGCGGACTCGGCGGCCTGACGGGCGGCTTCGGTGCGTGCAGCTTCCTGGCGGGCCGTTTCCTGGCGGGCTGCCTCTTGCCGGGCGGTTTCCGCACGAGCGGCCTCGGCGCGAGCTGTCTCCTGCCGAGCCGCGTCCTGTTGCGCCGCGAGTCGGCGTTCGGTCTCCAGCCGTGCCGCTTCCTGCTTCGCGGCGGCCTGGCGCTGGGCTTCCTGGCGTTCGGCTTCCAGCCGCGCGGCCTCGGCACGGGCCGCTGCCTCTTGACGTGCAGCCTCCTTGCGAGCGGCCTCCTGTCGGGTCGCCTCCTGTTTCGCAGCCTCCAGTCGTTCCGCTTCGGCCAGTTTTTCCGTCTGCTGCTGGGCTTGCCGTTGGGTGTCGCGCCTGGCGCGGTCGAGCTGGGCCATTTCGGCGGCGCGCTCGCGGGCCTCGCGGTCCAGTGCGGCGCGTGTGCTGTCGTCGCGCGTCAGCGTGGTCAGGGCGCTGGAGGCAGCCGAGAGGGCCGCGATGACGGGGGCGGAGGCCGGGGGTTGAGGCGGCACCGTCCAGGTCGTTTCGTTGGGCCGTTCCACGGCGATGACGGCCGGGGCGGGGGCGGGTGGCGGTGCCTCGTCGGCCGCCGGGGCGCGTGGCGCCGGCACAGCCGAGGTTTCGGACGGCGCAAGCGGTTCGGCGGGCAGGGGCGATGGCTCAGCGGCAGGCGCTGGCGGCGGGGTGACCAGCACGACGCGCAGGTCGGGCACCTCGGCGCGGCGGGCCTGCCAGGGCAAGCTCAGGCCGGGCAGGCCCAGGCCTTCACCGCCAAAGGTCAGGCTCAGCAGCAGCCCATGGGCCACCAGAGAGATCAGCAGGGCCCGCGCCGGGCCGTGGCGCGATCTCCGCGGCCAGGAGGGGGCGGTTTCAGCGGCGAGCGCCTGCGCGAGGCTGGGGCCTGAAGACCAGCGGCTCAAGCCGGCCCCACCAAGCGGGGGCGATTCAGCTCGGGATGATCCTGGCAGCGCATGCGCCCATTGTCGTCAGACGTGCGGGCCGATCGGCACCGGATTGCCATCAGGGGCGCCCAGCCCCGCGGATGCGGGGGCGTGCTGGACCGGCGCGCCACCCGCCAACCGCGGAACTAGGGAAGGGTTGATGCGGGGGCGTGTCGCTATCGGTGTCGCAATAACGTCTGTTCCACAAGCCTGACATTTTTCGGAGATTCCATGATGGCCTCCCTGCCCGATCCCCGCCGCCTGCTGACCCTGGATGCGCTGTTCGCGCGCCGACGTCCGGCGCGGGCGGAGCGCGAAGAGCCGCAGTTGACGCGCATGCCCGAAGACGCCGACGTGCTGATGATGCAGGAGATGGCCAGCACCCAGATGGGCCGACTGGCGGCAGAGGTGGCGCTTCAGGAGGGCAGCCGCCGCCAGTACGCCGCGCGCGAAGAGAGCGAAGTCATGGAGGCGCGGCGCGAGCGGCGCTGAATCAGATCGGCGTCAGCAGCGCCTCGCCGCGCCGCCAGGCGTCGACGTTGGCGATGAAGTTCTCCACCGTGGCGCGGATGGACTGGGGCGACCAGCCGGCCACATGGGGCGTCAGGATGACGTTGTCCAGGCCCAGCAGCTCCTGCGGCGGGCGGGGCTCGCTTTCATAGACATCCAATGCCGCACCGGCGATCTGCCCAGCCCGCAGGGCCGCGGCCAGCGCGGTGGTATCCACGCAGCTGCCGCGCGAGATGTTGACGACATGGCCGCCGGCGCCCAGCGCCGCCAGCACCTCGGCGTTGACGATGTGCCGGGTGGCCGCCCCGCCGGGCGTGGCGACGACAAGGTCGTCGGCCCAGGCAGCCAGGGCCATCACGCTGTCGAACCAGGCCGCATCGCCAGCATCCTCCCGCGGGCGGCGGTTGTTGTAGCCAATGACCATGCCGAAAGCGGCGGCACGCGTGGCGATCTTGCGGCCGATGCCGCCCAGGCCGATGACGCCGAGGCGCCTACCCTTGAAGTTGGGGAAGAGGGGCAGGGCGTCCCGCCAGACGCCGGCGCGCAGCGCCACGCCCAGCTGGGGCAGTGCCCGCACGCTGGCCAGCAGCAAGGCCAGGGCGTGGTCGGCCACGCAGTCGTCATTGGTGCCGGCGCCGTTGCAGACGAGCACGCCGCGCGCCTTGGCGGCCGCCACGTCGAGATTCTCGTAGCCGGCGCCCTGGGCGGCCAGCAGCTTGAGGTTGGGCAGCGCGGCGATCTCGTCGGCGGAGAAGCCGGTGCCGCCATTCGTCAGCACGAGGTCGATCTCGGCGGCGTGGGCCGCTATTGCCGCGGCCCGGCGGGTGGCGTCGGGGGCGTCGATGACGCGAAAGCGTTCCAGCAGCAGGGCCTTGTGTTCGGCGGCGATCGGGACGAGCAGCAGCAAGGTTTCCATGGGCAAATTGCAGCAATCAGAAAGCGCCCATCATGGCCGAACCTATCTGCTTCTCCTCCCCCGCCGAATTCCGCGACGGGCTGGCCGCTCCCCCAGGTCTGACGAATGGCTGCTGGCGCGCCCAGCGCCCACAATCGCCCCACTTCAAATTCCTCGCCCACCATGAAACGACTGCTGCTCCCCGCCTTGCTGGCGGCGACATTGGCCCACGCGGCCGGCCCCAATGCTGCGGAAGGTCCGCTGGATGCCCTGCCCTACACGCCCAGCCTGGACGTGACGGCCATGGACCGCAGCGCCGACCCCTGCGACGACCTCTACCGCTACGCCTGCGGCGCCTGGACCAAGGCCAACCCCATCCCGGCCGACCAGTCGCGCTGGTCGGTCTACGCCAAGATGGCCAACGAGAACCAGCGCTACCTGTGGGGCGTGCTGAACAAGCTGGGCCAGCCGGGCGCCGAGCGCACGGGGCCTCAAGCCAAGCTGGGTGACTACTTCGCCGCCTGCATGGACGAAGGCGCCGTGCAGGCCGCCGGGCTCAAGGGCCTGCAGCCGACGCTGGACCGCATTGCCGCGCTGAAGGACAAGAAGGCCCTGCCGCCCCTGCTCGCCGAGTTGCAACTGGCGGCCGGCAATGACCGCCTCTTCTTCGGCTTCAGCGCAGGCCAGGACTTTGCCGACGCCACGCGCCAGATCGCCTTCGCCTCGGCCGGCGGCCTGGGCCTGCCCGACCGCGACTACTACCTCAAACGTGACGACAAGACGCTGAAGATCCGCACCGCCTACGAGGCCCATGTGGCCCGCATCTTCGAGTTGCTGGGCGACACACCCGAGGCCGCCAAGGCGGGGGCGCGCAGCGTGCTGGCCACCGAGACCACGTTGGCCCGCGCGTCGCTCTCCAAGGTCGACAAGCGCGACCCCTACAAGACCTTCCACGTCGTCGACGCGCGCGGCCTGAAGGCGCTGATGCCCGGCTTCGACTGGGCCAGCTACCAGGCGGCCCTGGGCACCACGCCCTGGCATGCCCGCTACAACGTCACCGAGCCGGCCTTCTTCAAGGCACTCGGCGCGCGCCTCAACGCGATGAGCCTGGCGGACCTGAAGACCTATCTGCGCTGGCAGCTGGCCAGCAGCCTCAGCCCCGCGCTGGACAACGGTTTCGTGCAGGCCAACTTCGACTTCTACGGCCAGACCCTGCACGGTACGCCCCAGCTGAAGCCCCGCTGGAAGCGCTGCGTGCAGCTCGTCGACGTGCAGCTCGGCGAGGCCCTGGGCCAGGAATTCATCGCGCGCAACTTCACGCCCGACCTGAAGGCCGCGGCGGTGCAGATGACCGACGAGATCGAGGTGGCGATGGGTCGCTCCATCGACAGCCTGGCCTGGATGAGCGCCGAGACCAAGGCCCGCGCCCACGCCAAGCTCAAGGCCATCGTCAACAAGGTGGGCTACCCCGAGCGTTGGCGCGACTACTCGGCCTTTGCCGTGCAGCCTGGCGATTTCCTGGGCAACGTCATGCGCGGCAATGCCTTCGAAGCCAAGCGCCGCCTGGCCAAGATCGGCCAGCCGCTGGACCGTGGCGAGTGGGGCATGACGCCGCAGACGGTGAACGCGTATTACGACGCGCAGATGAACGACATCAACTTCCCCGCCGGCGTGCTGCAGGCGCCGCTGTACGACGCAGCTCTCGACGAGGCACCCAACTACGGCAACACCGGCGGCACCATCGGCCACGAGCTGACCCATGGCTTCGACGACGAAGGCCGCCAGTTCGACGCCCAGGGCAACCTGAAGAACTGGTGGACCAAGAAGGACGGCAAGGAATTCGAGAAGCGCGCCGCCTGCGTGGCCGACCAGTACGCCACCTACACCGTCGTCGACGACATCAAGATCAACTCCAAGCTGACGCTGGGCGAAGACCTCGCCGACCTCGGCGGCCTGGTGCTGGCCTGGGAGGCCTGGAAGGCCCACATGACCGGCAAGACCCTTGAGAACCGCGACGGCCTGACGCCCGAGCAGCGTTTCTTCGTCGGCTTCGCGCAGTGGGACTGCGCCGATGCCCGCCCCGAAGCCCTGCGCGTGCAGGCCAAGGTCGACCCGCACTCGCCGGCGCGCTGGCGCATCAACGGCGTCGTCGTCAACATGCCGGAGTTCGAGAAGGCCTTTGCGTGCAAGCCGGGCGCCAAGCTGGTGAAGCCGGCGGGGCAGCATTGCAAGGTGTGGTGATCTACACGGGCTGAGGGCGCTGCTCATTGCCGCCGCGATGAGCAGCGGCGTTGTCGGCAGCGGCGACTGACCGTGAAGGTAGCATTGCGCACGCAGGATGCGCCCATTTCCCGGCGTGCCTGGCGCGGGTGTCCTCGGTGAGAACCGTGCGGCACCTCGATTGCCCGCCGGAGTTCCATGACCGCTGCGCTGCACCCACCCTGCGACCAAGCCGCCATCCGCCACGGCCCTCCGGCATCACCCTGCTCGCCGGCCAGGCAGCGGTGGGTGCTGGCGACCGCGATCCTCGCCTCCGGCATGGCCTTCATCGACGGCACGGTCGTCAACGTCGCACTGCCGGCAATCCAGAACGATTTGYATGCGACGCTGCATCAGGTGCAATGGGTCGTGGAGTCGTATGCGCTGTTGCTGGCCGCGCTGCTCCTGCTTGGCGGCGCGCTGGGCGACCGCTACGGGCGCCGCCGCATCTTCCTGCTGGGTGTGGCGATCTTCGGCGCGGCCTCGGTGCTGTGCGCGCTCTCAAGCGACGTGAACGCATTGATCGCCGCGCGCGCGTTACAGGGCGTGGGTGCAGCCCTGCTGGTGCCGGGGAGCCTGGCGCTGATCAGTGCCTCTTTTGACGAGCATGAACGGGGCCGGGCCATCGGCACGTGGGCCGGCTTCAGTGGCATCACGGCGGCCGTCGGGCCGGTGATCGGCGGCTGGCTGATCGACCATTACTCCTGGACTTGGGCCTTCATGGTGAATGCGCCGCTGGCCGCGCTGGTTGCGGCGATGGCGATGCTGCGGGTGCCGGAATCCCGCGACCCGCAAGCCACGGGGCGGCTGGACTKGCCGGGGGCGGCGCTCGTCACGGTGGGCCTGGGCGGCATCGTGTTCGCCTTCGTCGAAGGGCCGGCCCGCCAGTGGGATTCGCCCGCCGTGATCGCCGCCCTCGTGATCGGCATCGTCGCGATGGGGGCCTTCGCCTGGGTCGAGAAACGTACGCCTCGGCCCATGCTGCCGCTGCAGTTCTTTCGCGACCCCGTCTTTGCCGGCGCCAATGTGCTGACCTTGCTGGTCTACGCGGCCCTCGGCGGTGGCCTCTTCTTCGTGCCGCTGGCGCTGATCCAGGTCCATGGCCTGTCGGCCGCCGCCGCCGGAGCGGCGCTGCTGCCCTTTATCCTGATCATGTTTGCGCTGTCGCGCTGGGCCGGCGGCCTGGCCGACCGGGTCGGGCCGCGCACACCGCTGGCCATCGGCCCCGTGATTGCGGGCGCCGGCTTCGCTGCGCTGGCGCTGCCTTCCATCGAGGCCAATTACTGGACCGGGTTCCTGCCGGGCATCGTGGTGCTCGGCGTGGGCATGAGCGTGACGGTCGCGCCATTGACCACGGCCGTCATGAATGCGGCGGGCGCCGACGCGGCCGGCGTGGCATCGGGTATCAACAACGCGGTGTCCCGTGCGGCCGGCGTGCTGGCCATCGCTGCGCTGGGTGCATTGATGGCCTGGGCATTCGGTGTTGCGCTTCGAGGCCAGCTCGACCACCACGGCGTGCCTGCCGCTGTGGCGTCGCTGGTGCTGGAGCAACAGAGCCGGCTCGCGGCCATCGAGCTGCCGCGGGACATCGACGCAGCCACCCGAGCCGCGGCCCAGAGCGCCATCCACGAGGCTTTCATCAGCGGATACCGCTGGGTGATGGGCGTGAGCGCCGCGCTGTGCGTACTGGGCGCGGCGGTTGCCGCGATGTTGATGCGCAAGGTTGAGCGTTAAGACACGCAGTGCGCACGGGCTGACTTGGGACGCCTGTGCCAGAACCGACAGCGATTTGGAAGAACGCTTCCAGCCTAGTGCCGTCGCCCGCTTTGCAGCGAAAGCGGGCGTAACAGTCCGCCTGCGCGCCTCCCATACGATCGGCCGGTCCTCCATCGGTAAAGGCCCAGCCCGTGYGACGCCTCGGCATCACGATCATCCTCAGCCTTGCTGCCACCACTCATGCGGGTGCTCGGGAATGCGAGCGACTCTGCAACACGCAGGCCCAGCCTTTGCCCGCTCAGGACGGCAAGCCATGACCCCGATTCAGCAATGGCATGCCACCCGCAGCCTGCGCCTGCTGCTGCAGACGCTGCGCGACTTGATGGTCTCGATGGGGCCGCTGCTACTGCTCGGCGGAGGCCTGCTGGTCGCTGCCTACTGGTGGCTGGATCCGCAGCCGCCGCGCCAGGTAAGGCTAGCGACCGGCCCGGCCGGAAGTGCCTACGCCAGCTTCGGCGAGGGCTATGCGAAAGCGCTGGCACGCGAGCGCATCCAGGTGGAGCTGATCGCCAGCGAAGGCGCGCAGGACGATCTGGCCCATCTGCGCGCGGGCACGGTCGATGTGGGCTTCGTACGCGGCGGCATGGCCGATCCGGTGACCGATACCGAGGCCGGCATCGTCTCGCTGGGCAGTCTGTTTTACGAGCCGATCTGGATCTTCTACCGCCGCGATCTCGGCATCGCGCGCCGCCAGCCCGGGGGCGAACTGCAGCGCCTGGACCAGCTGCGCGGCCTGCGAGTCAATGTGGATCAGGACGGCAGCGGTGTACCGCAGATTGTTGAGAAGCTGCTGGCGCTGAACCAACTGAAGCCGACCGATCTGCGGCTGTCCAATCTGGCGCCCGACGCCGCGGGTGAGGCGCTGCGCCAGGGGCGGCTGGATGCCACGGTGCTGATCTCGGCGCCGCAGGCCCGCCTGATCCGCGAGCTGCTGCGCGACCCGGCCATTGCGCTGATGGCCTTCGAGCAGAACGAGGCCTATTCGCGCCAGCTGCCCTTCCTGTCCACCGTGAGGCTGCCGCGTGGTGTGGTGGGCCTGGCAGCCGATTTACCGCCGCACGACGTGCCGCTGCTCGCCACCACCACCGCACTGCTGGCGCGCGAGCAAACGCACCCTGCGCTGCGCCAGCTGTTCGCGCAGGCGGCCCTGGGTCAGCACAGCGACGCCGGCTGGTTCAATGGCGCGCGCGACTTCCCC
>NZ_JBFULE010000027.1:0-22593 GCF_056400485.1 Roseateles sp. P5_B10 | reverse complement strand
GATTGGCAATGTGCCAAGTCTTGCGCGTTTATGGTCACGTCTTGCGTGTAACGTCAATCCTTTGCAGAACTCCCCGCCTTTCCGACCATGAAGCTTGCCTTGATCGCCCACGATGGCAAAAAGGACGCCATGATCTCCCTGGTCGCCGACTTCCTGCCGCTGCTGCGCCGCTGCCAGCTGATGGCCACCGGCACCACGGGCACCCGGCTGAACGCAGCCCATGGCCTGACCATCGAGCGCGTGCTCAGCGGCCCGATGGGCGGTGACCTGCAGATCGGCGCGCGGCTGGCGGTGGGCGACCTGGACGGCGTCATCTTCCTGCGCGACCCCATGACACCCCAGCCGCACGAGCCCGACATCAACGCCCTGGTGCGCGCCTGCGATGTGCACGACGTGCCCTGCGCCACCAACGTGGCCACCGCGCGGCTGCTGCTGACGCGCTGGAGCGCTGCATGACGCCTGAGATGCCGTCGGCCCCATGAGCAGCCTCGACAGGCCCCTGAGCCGGCTGTCGCGGCGGCTGCGCATACGCACCCGCCTGGGCCTGGCCTTCGGTCTGCTGCTGCTGCTGCTGATGGGCCTCGCCGCCCTGTCGGTTTATCGCCTCACAGGGCTGTCGGACGCGCTTAACCGCATCGTCGACGACCAGGCCGTCATCCGCGACTCGGTCAACGAGATCAACCGCAATGCCGAGGCCGTCGCCCGCAAGCTGCTGGTGCTGATGAGCCCCGACGCCGAGCTGCGCGTGTCGGCCTACCCCGAGATCGCGTCGGCCAACAATCGGCTCGACGACGCCATGCAGCGCTTGGCCATGGTGCTGCCACTGGGGCCCCGCACCGATCGCCTGTCCGAGGTGCACCTGCGCCTGGCCGACTACCGCGCCAGCTATGTCGACGTGCGCAACCTCATCGAGCGCGACGATTTCCAGGCCGCCCGCGCCCTGCTGGGCAGTGACACCGAATCGGCCCTGTCCCTCTTTGTCAGCGCCATCCACCAGCTCGCGGCCAGCGAGGAGCGTGCGGGCACGGCCCAGGCCCGTGAGCTGCGCGACCAGATCGACGTCGACCGCACCGGCGTGCTGGCCCTGTGCATCGGCGCCCTCGTCGCCGGGGCGCTGCTGGCGGTGGGCGTCACGCGCTCCATCGTCATCCCGCTCAAGCGCGCCGAGGACGGCGCCGAGCTGATCGCGCAGGGCCAGTACGGCCACCGCATCGAGGTGGACTCGGCCGACGAGCTCGGCCACATGGCCGCGGCGATGAACACCATGGCCGCGGCCGTCGGCGAGCGCGAGGCCGAGTTGCGCCGCCTGGCCGACATCGACCTGCTGACCGGCCTGCCCCAGCGCGCCCGCTTCATCGCCGACGGCGACCGGCTGCTGGCCAACCTGCCCGAGCGCGAGCAGCTGGCCGTGTTGATCTGCATCGACGTCGACCGGCTCAAGGCGGTCAACAGCGTGCTGGGCTTTGACGCGGGCGACGCGTTGCTGCGCGGTGCGGCAGCCAAGCTGGAGGGCCTGTTCGAAGGCGTCGCCGCCTACGGGCGCCTGGCCGGCGGCACCTTCGCGGCCCTCGCCCCCGTGGCACGGCTGGACCATGCCAACGCGCTGGCCGCCCAGTTGCGCGAAGAGGTCGAGCACAAGCTCAGCTGGCAGGGCCAGTCGCTGGACCTGTCGGTGTCGCTCGGCGTGGCCCATTGGCCGGAGCATGCCGCTGACACCGAGGCCCTGCTGCGCCGTGCCGAGCAGGCCATGTTCGAGGCCAAGCGCCTGCGCCAGGACGTTGCCGTCTTCAACCCCAGCGCCGAGGCCTCGCGAGCCCTGCACCTGAGCTTGCTGTCTGACCTGGCCACTGCCATCCAGCAGGACCAGCTGCGCCAGTTCCTGCAGCCCAAGCGCTGTCTGAAGACCGGCCGCATCACCGGCGCCGAGGCCCTGGTGCGCTGGCAGCATCCGCAGCGCGGCTGGTTGCCACCGGGCGACTTCGTGCCCTTTGCCGAGCGCAGCGGCCGCATCCGCCAGATCACCGACTGGATGCTGGCTCGCGCCGTGCGCACCCTGGCAGCCTGGGAGGCCGAGGGCCGCGAGCCCATGAGCATTGCCGTCAACATCTCGACGCTGGACATCCAGGACCAGACCCTGCCGGCCCGCCTGGCCGCCCTGCTGGCCGAATACCGCGTCGACCCCGGCCAGCTGCAGCTGGAGGTCACCGAGACCGGCCTGATGTCCAGCGGCACCGATCCCATCGCCGTGCTGAACGCGTTGAAGGCCTGGGGCGTGAGCCTGGCCATCGACGACTTCGGCACCGGCCAGTCGTCGCTGGCCTATTTGCAGCACCTGCCGGTGGATGAACTCAAGATCGACCGCAGCTTCGTGCAGGACGTGGACGGCGACCCACGCCGCCAGGCCCTGCTGAAATCCATCGTCGGCGTGGGCCAGGGCCTGGGCCTCAAGGTGACCGCCGAAGGGGTGGAAAACGCCGCCGAACTGGACTGCATCACGGCCTGCGGCTGTGATCTCATCCAGGGCTATCTGCTGGCCCGGCCGATGGATCTGCCGGACTTTGAAGCCTGGTTGGGCCGAACAGGCTAAAATCCGCGCCTTTCGTCGCTGTTTTGCGTTTCGCCCCTGCTGTGGGCTTTTGTTTACGGAGCCATCATGGGCAACAAGATCATCACCGAAGCGGCTCGCCGCGCCACCCCCCGTCCCGAAGCCCCCAAGGGCGTGACCTTCACCGCCGGCAAGGGCCAGCTGAGCAGCCTGGAGCGCGGTTCGCACACCCGCTCCAAGAAGAACCCGGGCAAGCGCCCGCATTCGGGTTGATTGACGGGCTGATCGCCTGACGATCTTCCTCACACACAGGCCCTGCGGGGCCTGTTTGTTTTTGTTGTCGGCTAAATCCTGACCACCATGATCCGCATCACCGAACTCCGCCTGCCGCTCAGCCACACCGAAGACGCGTTGCGACCCGCCGTGCTGGCGCGGCTCAAGCTCGCCGACACCGAGCTGGCCACCATCCAGGTGTTCCGCCGCGGCTATGACGCCCGCAAGCGCAGCGACATCCAGCTCGTCTACACGCTGGACTGCACGCTGAGCGAAGGCACCGACGAAGCCGCCGTGCTGGCGCGCTTTGCCGGCGACCACCAGATCCGGCCCACGCCCGACACCGGCTACCACTTCCTCGCTCAACGCGGCGATTTCACGGGCCCGCGGCCCGTCGTCGTCGGCTTCGGCCCTTGCGGCCTGTTCGCCGCGCTGATCCTGGCGCAGATGGGGTTGAAGCCCATCGTGCTGGAGCGCGGCAAGGCGGTGCGCGAACGCACCCAGGACACCTGGGGCCTGTGGCGCGAACAGAAGCTCCACCCCGAGAGCAATGTGCAGTTCGGCGAAGGCGGCGCCGGCACCTTCTCCGACGGCAAGCTCTACAGCCAGATCTCCGACCCGCGCCACCTGACGCGCAAGGTGCTGACCGAGTTCGTCAAGGCCGGCGCGCCCGACGAGATCCTGTTCGTCAGCAAGCCCCACATCGGCACCTTCCGTCTGGTCAGCATGATCATCAAGATGCGGGCCGACATCGAGGCGCTGGGCGGCGAGATCCGCTTCCAGCAGAAGATGACCGATCTGCTGATCGAGAACGGCGCGGTGCGTGGCGTGCAGCTCGAATCCGGCGAGCAGATTGCCACCACCCACGTCGTCATTGCGCTCGGCCACAGCGCCCGCGACACCTTCCAGATGCTGCATGCCCGCGGCGTGCAGATGGAAGCCAAGCCCTTTTCCATCGGCTACCGCATCGAGCACCCGCAGAGCCTGGTTGACGCGGCCCGCTTCGGTGTCCACGCCGGCAACGAGATCCTCGGCGCGGCCGACTACAAGCTCGTGCACCACGCCAAGAACGGCCGCTCGGTCTACAGCTTCTGCATGTGCCCCGGCGGCACCGTGGTGGCTGCCACCAGCGAGCCCGACCGCGTCGTCACCAACGGCATGAGTCAGTACTCGCGCAACGAGCGCAATGCCAATGCCGGCATCGTCGTGGGGCTCACGCCCGAGGACTACCGCCAGGACGGCAAGCGCGACGGCAGCCCCGTGAACCCGCTGGACGGCATGGCCTTCCAACGCATCTGGGAAAGCCGCGCCTATGAGCTGGGCGGCGGCGGCTACCTGGCGCCGGGCTCGCTGGTGGGGGACTTCGTCAAGCGGCAGGTCAGCAAGGAATTCGGTGACGTGGCACCGAGCTACAAGCCGGGCGTGACGTTGACCGACCTGCAGCAAAAGGGCCGCGGCTCGCTGCCGTCGTATGCGCTGGAGGCGATCCGCGAAGCCTTGCCGGCGTTTGCGCGCCAGATTCGTGGCTTTGATCGGCCGGATGCGGTGCTGACCGGTGTTGAGACCCGGACGTCGTCACCGCTGCGCATCAACCGTGKGCGGGACTACCAGAGTGTCAACGTGCGCGGGCTGTTCCCTGCGGGCGAAGGTGCCGGCTACGCGGGCGGGATCATGAGTGCCGGCGTGGACGGCATCGAGGTAGCCGAGGCGCTGGCGGCGGATTTGCTCGGCATCCCGGACGCACCCGTGTTGAAAGGCAAAGGCGCACAGGCGGGTGGGCAGAGCTGAGTTGGGCATGGAAGTTTGGAGATCAACTTTCACGCTTCAGCACCATCCCAAGTTTGTGAGCTAGTAAGTAATCAGTGAAAGCAACTTGTTGCATGAACTGCATTTCACTAACCTTGCAATCCTTCGGTATTTAGTTTCCCTCGCGTCAGCGCGACGGCCAGCTCTATCCGCGGCCCGATAACGCTTGGATTCCGGCTTTTTCAAAACTTCCGGCTCGGGACGATTTCAACCGGCTTTGAAGGTCAGAAATGCTCGATGCACAGCGACGAAGATTGGTTCTAGGTGCCGGATCGACAGCAGCCGCAGGGTTGACGGGATGTGGGGGTGGATCGGTAGACACTGACGACCGCCCTGTCTCCGCCACGTCAGACGCCGCCCGGCGGAAAGTCCTCTCTTCCCCAAAGCCATCGGAGATCGCGGCGAGTGCGCCCCTGCCAAACAGCGCGGACTCGGGCCTCATCTACGGCAGCCCTCTGGTGCCGGCGCACCCGCGCAGAAACTACATCTTCAGCCCATCGCCTGCCTATTACATGACCGGCAAGGCGAATGTGGGCGTTGGCGAGAACGTGCTGAGTGCCTGCACCGTCGGATCGTGGAACACGGCTCTCGGCGACTTGGTCATGTGCCGCCAGACGGAGGGCATGAACAACGTGGGTGTCGGCTCCTTGGCCATGTATTCCTCGCTCAATGCGATCGACTGCACCGCAGTTGGTGTTGAAGCGCTCAGCAGCATGGTGGGCGGCGTGGGCGCCACAGCGGTCGGAAGGCTGGCCTGCAGCACGCTGGTTTCGGCCGGCAACAACACGGGCATCGGCGATAGCGCCTTGCGCTACTTCGAGAGCGGCGAGGGAAATACCGCCGTTGGATACACTCCCGCCGAGAATTTTCTGCAGGGCTCGCGCAATGTTTTTGTGGGCGTAGCCGCAGGCAAGAACATACCGCGAGGGGAGTACAACACCGTGGTCGGCGCGCACGCGATGGCGGACGCGGGCATCGGCGACGAAAACGTCATCGTCGGCGCCATGGCCATGCATGCCACCACGGGCTCAAGCAATGTCGCCGTCGGCATGTGGGCCGGCTCGACAACCCGAAGCGCCGCGCGCTCGGTCTTCATCGGTGGCATGTCAGGCGCCGTGTCCACACAGGCGCCAAACGTCGACAACGTCGTGGTCGTCGGCCATGGTGCAGCGGCCACGCGAAGCCATCAACTGGTGTTGGGAAACGCTGAGACGCAGGAAGTCGTCATTGCTGGCGTCGTCATCACCAAGTCCGAGTTGCTGAGTCTGCTGCGATTGGTCCGCAGGCGAGAGTGAAGCGTTGGTCGCCCCCAGACCCGGTCGGGCTGGCAGCACCGCTCACTTCGCAATGACATGAAAGTGAAACAAGGGCGCAGCGGCAGCAGTTGCTGAGTCTTGCACCCAAGCGGCTCCGGGGCTTTGCTGGCAGCAGGTCCGCGCATGTGACAGCGCCACAAGTCTCGCGACCTGTGAACGGTTGACGCGATCAAGATCGGTGCCCCGGTAGCGGCGTGACGCCACCGCAAAGCCATGCGCCCCGAGGCCCATATAGGGCAACGCCAGATAGGCGCCTGCGATATCTACTTTAGAGAGACGGGCAGCCCCAGAGCCAACCCATCCATCGCGGTCGGCGGCGCCTCAAGCTCACTCCTCCGGAAACCGCTCGCGCCACAGCGCCAGGAGCCGCGGTTCCTCGTCGATGCGCCGAACCACTGATGCCATGCGCGGCGCGGCTTCATAGAAGCGCTCCCGCCAGGGCCCGAAGCGGGAGATGACGGCGACGTAGAGGTCCAGCGCGGTCAACTCAGCGCCCAGCAGATAACGCCCCGGCGTCAGCTGCCTATCCATGTTGGACCAGCAAAAGGCAATGCGCTCGTGCACGGCCTCGACGACGGCATCCCGCGCGCTGTCGGGCGCGCCGATGCGCTTCACGTCCGGCTTGATCCAATGCAACGAGTAGATCGCCGACGACACATAGAGCATCCAGCGCAAGAACTGCCGGCGCAACGGGTCGCTGGGCGCCGGTGCCAGACGTGCCTCGGGATGCAGGTCGGCCAGGTAGATCAGAATGGCCGCGCTCTCGGTCATGACCTCGCCGCTCTCCAGCACCAGCGTCGGGATCTGGCGCATCGGGTTGGTCGGCGCGACGCGCTCGCGGGCGGCCGGCTCAACCCAGGTGGCGCCTTCGATCAGTTGGTAGGGCAGCCCCAGCAGCGTCAGCGCCGCTTCGACGGCAACCGAGCCCGAGGCTTCGGCGCCGTACAGGATCAAGGGTTGCACCGCCGCAGTCATGGTGCCGCCATCATCCCGATCAACTCCTTCACAAACGCCAGCGCCTCCTCCCACGTCTCGAAGTGCATCTCGTTGTTGAGCTCGTCCACGTCGCCCTCCGGCCCCTTGTGCACGACCGACCAGCCGCCCGCGCCGCCGTCGATGGCGAGCACGCCGAACTGGCCGGGGTCGAGATCCCGGGCGCTGCCGCCGGTGATGACGATGTCGCGGCCGAGGTGGGAGTGGTAGCGTCTCATCCCTCAATTCTCCCGGAGCAGACGATGAAGGCAGTGTGGAACGGCGTAACCATCGCCGAGAGCGACGATACGGTGGTCGTCGAAGGCAACCACTACTTTCCGGCCGAAGCGCTGAAGAAGGAATACACGACCTTCTCCAACCACCGCAGCGGCTGCCCCTGGAAGGGTCAGGCGCAGTACCTGAGCCTGTTCGTCAACGGCGAAATGAACCCGGATGCGGTCTGGTACTACGCCGACCCGCTGCCCGCCGCAGCCGAGATCAAAGGTCGCTACGCCTTCTGGAAGGGCGTCAAGGTTTCGGAGTAGGGCTGGAACCCTCGGGCCACAGCGCCCACAGCCGCAGCGCCTGCTTGGTGCGGCCGGCCTGCAGCGCGGCCTCTTCACCCCAGCCCCAGAACAGGTCGGCGCGCACGGCGCCCTGGATGGCGCTGCCGGTGTCCTGGGCCAGCACGAGCCGCCGCAGCGGTGTCGTCGACAACGGCGCGGTGCTGTCCAGCCACAGCGGCGTGCCCAGCGCGATGTAGCTGCGGTCGATGGCGACGGAACGGCCCGGCGTCAGCGGCACGCCTTGGGCGCCGCGCGGGCCCTGGTTCACATCGGGCAGGGGCTCCTCGCGGAAGTAGACGACGCGCGGGTTGACGGCCAGGGCCTCGCGCACCTTGGCCGGGTTGCGGCGCGCCCAGTCGCTCAGGGTTCGTGGTGTCGCGTCGCCCACCTCGCCACGGTCCAGCAGCGCGCGCGCGACAGACTGGAAGGGCTGATCGTTGTGGCCCGCGTAGGCGACGCGGCTGATGCGCTCGGCGCCAGCCGCATCACGCACGACGAGACGGCCCGAGCCCTGGATCTGGATTTGCAGCAGCGCAAAAGGGTCGTCGACATAGGCCAGCTCCAGCGCCGTGAAGCGCGGATGGGTGTCGATGTCGCGGCGCGGCGTGCGACGCAGCGCGGCATCGGCGGGCAGCGCATGCAGCGCCCACTGGAAGGCGCCCTGGCGCGTACGGCTGGCCGCGAGCTGGGGCTCGAAATAGCCCGTCAGCAGCCCAGTCGTCTCGCCGCCTTCGCCCTGCAGCCGCCAGGGGCGCAGATGCTTCATCAGGAACAGCGTGGCCTCCAGCGGGTCGGCGGGCGCCTGCAGCGCGGCGCGGGCACAGAACTCCGCCCAGCCGGGCGCGGGGCGCTGGCAGCTGGCCAGCAGAGCCGGCCAGGCGGCCAGCAGGTCATCGCTCCCCCAACCAGGCAGATCCTTCCAGTCGGCGGCGACCCAGCGCTGCGGCGCGGGCCGCAGCGCGGCCGGCACGGCCGGCGCCGGCTCGGGCGGCTGCAGGGGTGGCGAGGAGCAGGCGGCAAGGCTTCCTAGAATGGCGGCCAGCCCCAACCGCGCGCACCAAACCATGCTGTTACTCGCCCTCGAAGCCCTCGGCGCGCTGCTGATCTTCGTCTTCATCATCTGGTGGACCATGTTCTCGGGCCGCAAGAAGGGCGAGCGGCGCGAGGACTAACTCCTCGCGATCAGGAAGCTCAAGGGCTGGCGTCGCAGCCGCGCGCGGATAGCCGCGTAGACGCGTTTGCGGTCGGCCAGGCGCACACCGCGCGAGCGCATCGCCACCTTGAAGGCGCAGAAGAAGCTGACGCCGACATTGAGCATGCCGATGCCGGCGATGCAAAGCACGCAGGACCAGAAGGCCCAGGTCGTCATGACGCCGACACCGAGCGCCCCCACGGCAGCGGCGAGCTGGCCGGTGGACAACGTCACGTGGCGCACCTCCAGGCCCAGGCCGACGAAGCCGAACAGCGCCGGCGCCAGGCCCAGCATCAGGCCCAGGCTGATGTTGGCCGTCAGGCCGGAGATGTTGGCCCGCCACCAGTGCGACCAGCGCTGCGCGCGCGTCTGGCCGAGGGTGGCGACGATGCGCGGGTTCCAGGCGATGGCGCTGTCCAGGCGGTGGAAGACGAACCAGTTCTCCACCCAGCCGGCGATCATGCTGGACGCGAACAGCAGCGTGCCGGTGAAGGCGGCAAACAGCAGCGAAGGGCCGAACAGGCTCAGCGAATGCAGCACGTATTCGGCATCCCGCACGCCCACCAGCGGCGCACCGAAGGCCAACCAGCACAGGCCCTGCACCGCCAGCACCAGCGGCGCCACGACGGTGAGGTTGCCGATGATGCCGGCCACTTGTGAACGCACGAGATGGGTCACTTCGTCGACGAAACCGACGATGGCGTCGTCGCGGTCGATGTGCAACAGCTTGTCGGCCATGGCCGGGGCCGTCATCGCCGGCTGCTTGGTGGCCACCGTCCAGTGCAGCAGGTGGATGAGGACGAAGCACAGCGCGTAGTTCACACCGGCCCAGAAGCCGCCCCAGAAGGCCGTGAAGCCGAGCAGGGCGATGCCGAACTTCAGGAAGGTGGTGCCGGCCAAAACAGCGCCGCCACCGGCTGCGCGACGCAGCATGTCGCGGTATTCCTCGCGGCTGCGGGTGATGTAGTGCTCGCCCGTCTCGGCGCTGCGCTCGGCCACCTTGCGCGCCATCAGCGAGTAGTGGCGCGCGAACAGCGTGCGCAGGCTGCGCCGCTCGTGCACGACGCGCACCAGGCCCGACACCAGGCGCAGCAGCTCGCGCTGGGGTTCGTGGGACAGCAGGCAGGCCAGCAGCGCATCGATGCGGTCCAGCCGCGCGGTGAGCTGCTCGACGGAGAACATCAGATCCACCGACACGCCATGCACTTCCAGGTGCTCGGGCACCGTCAGCGCAGCAGCGCGGCAGCGGTCCAGCAACGCGTGCAGGTATTGCATGGCCGACCCCAGTGCGGCCGCATCGTCATCGGCGCCGGCCAGCGCGCGCTCGACGGCCGCCCAGGCGGCGGGCAGCTGGTGGAAGGGCTTGTCCTGCACCAACTCCGCATCCATGCGCACCCGCAGCGGGCCGGCCAGGCCGGCGGCATGCACGCTGCTGACCAGCACGGTGATCGCGGCGTTGGCCTCGACGCGCCAGCCGTCGTCGGGCGTGGCGGCAAACAGCAGGCCCAATCGCGCCAGCAGCTCATCGTCGATGGCGGCGATCCAGTCCTCGTCGGCCTCGTCGGGGAAGAGCAGTTCGAACAGCGCCGCGAGGTCGCGCGTGTCGGTCGTGGCCGGCAACAGGCGGCGGCGCAGCCGGCCCAGGAATTCATGCCACAGCGCCATGCGCGGCGCGAAGCCCACTTCGGCGAAAAGCGCCACCGCATCGACGTCGTTCCAGACGCCGCCGATGACATTGGCAAACGCCCAGGCGTGCTCGGGGTGGCGCTCCAGCACATTGAGCAGGTGCTTCAGGCGCACGATGGGCAGCGGCGTGCCCGATGAGGCCTCTTCACGCGGCGCGTGCCGCAGCCACTCCAGCAGGCGCACCAGCCACAGATTGCGCTCGGCGAGCGCGGCCTGCGGGTCGGCCGCGTTCAGGAGAGCTGTGAGATCCCAGGTCAATGCAGAGAAGCGCTGTCGGCGAGCAGGAATTCGTCGACCTCGGTGTGGAAGATCTCGCAGCCCTCGGTCACGCACAGGAAACGCCCGCGCATCGTGCCCTGGGGGGTGCCGATCTGGGCCCAGGAGCTGTACTGGAAGCTCTGGCCTGGGGCGAGCACGGGCTGGTGGCCGACGACGGCCAGGCCGTCGACGACCTGCATCTGGCCACGCGCATCGGTGATCTCCCAATGCCGGCCGATGAGCTGGGACAGCACATCGCCGGTGTTCTCGATCGTGATCGTGTAGCTGAAGGCGTACAGGCTTTGCTCGAGATGGGTCTGCTCGGGCAGGGTCTGCACGGTGACGCTGCAACTGAAACGGGGGTTGGCCATCGGGTGATTGTCCGTCTCGGGGGCTATGCTCGCCGCATGTTCTTCGGGGTGTGTGATCCTAAGTGCTGCGCTGGCCCTGGTTGTTGAGTGCGCTGTTGAGCCTGGCGGCGCCGGCCCAGGAGCTGACGCTGCGCACGGTCCAGCAGGCCAGCTCGACAGTGAAGTACGACCCCGACGGCGGCCCGCTCAAACCCGGGCTCTGCCTGGAAATCCTGCACGCCGTCGAGCGGCAGGACGCAGGCCTGCACTTCACGGGGCTGGACCAGCAGGTGCCGCTCAAGCGTGTGGAACGCCTGCTGGCCGACGGCCTCATTGATGCCTTCTTCTGCCTGCTGAAGTCGCCCGAGCGCGAGAAGCAATGGCGTTATGCGCCGGTGGCGCTGTATATCGTCCGCCACGTGGTCGTGCAGCGCGCCGACGACCCGCGCAACCCCGATTCCCTGGCCCAACTGGCCGCCTTGAGCCGCCGCAAGCCGGTGCTGGTCATGCGTGGCACGGCGCTGGCGCGCCGGCTGGTGGCGGCCAATGTGGCTGTCGCCGAGGTGAGCTCCGAGCGCGAGGCCCTGCAGATGCTGGTCATGGGCCGCGCCGACGCCATCTACGGCCAGGACATCAACCTGCAGCGCCATGTGGCACAGAGCAAGCTGGGCGACAAGCTCAGGTTCGGCCGCACCGTCTTCCAGGAGGAGCCGCAGTTCCTCGCGCTGCGCGCCGACCTGCCGGCCGCCCATGAGGAACGCCTGACCCAGGCGCTGCGCAAGCTGGAGAAGGATGGCACGCTGCGCCAACTCGCTGACAAATACCGATGAAACCCCTCTTCCTGCCCCCTGATGGCCGCCCACGCTGCGCCTGGTGCGCCGCCGCGCCCGGCGACGAGACCTATCTGCGCTATCACGACGAGGAATGGGGCCGGCCCGTGGCCGACGACTTCCGCCTGTTCGAGAAGCTGTGCCTGGAGGGCTTCCAGAGCGGCCTGTCGTGGCGAACCATCCTGAACAAGCGCGAGGCCTTTCGCGCCGCCTTTGCGGGTTTCGACTACAACCAGGTCGCCAAGTTTGGCGAGAAGGACGTGAACCGCCTGCTAGCCGACTCCGGCATCGTGCGCCACCGCGGCAAGATCGAGGCGGCCATCCACAACGCCGGGCGCTGCGTGGAGCTGGTGGCTGCAGAAGGCTCGCTGGCCGCCTATCTGTGGCGCTTCGAGCCGCCCAAGAACTCGGTGGCTCACAACCTGGCCACCTCGGCGCCCTCCGAAGCCTTGTCCAAGGATCTGAAGAAGCGCGGCTGGAAATTCGTCGGCCCGACCACCATGCATGCGCTGATGCAGGCCATGGGCCTGATCAACGACCACCAGCCCGGCTGCCACCACTGGAAAGAAGCGCAGCAGGCGCGCGACAGCTTCAAGCGGCCGGGCCGCTGAAGCGGGGCAAGCGGGCTGCCTAGAATCACCCGCTATGCCCGCCGCACCGCAATACCGCATCGCCCCCAGCCTGCTGTCCGCCGACTTCGCCCGCCTGGGCGACGAAGTGAAGAACGTGCTCGCCGCCGGCGCCGACTGGATCCACTTCGACGTGATGGACAACCATTACGTGCCCAACCTGACCTTCGGGCCGATGGTGTGCGAGGCGCTGCGCAAGCATGCCGTGAAGCCCGACGGCACGCCGGCCGTCATCGATGTGCACCTGATGGTGCAACCGGTCGACAGCCTGGCCCAGGCCTTCTGCCGCGCCGGCGCCGACGTGGTGACCTTCCACCCCGAGGCCAGCGCCCATGTGGACCGCACGCTGCAGCTCATCAAGGCCGAGGGCAAGCAGGCCGGCCTGGTGTTCAACCCGGGGACGCCGCTGGACGTGCTGGAGTGGGTCATCGACAAGGTCGATGTGATCCTGCTGATGAGCGTCAACCCCGGCTTTGGCGGCCAGAGCTTCATCTCTTCGGCATTGAAGAAGCTGCAGAAGGCGCGCGAGATCATCAGCGCCAGCGGCCGGGACATACGCCTGGAGATCGACGGCGGCGTCAAGGTCGACAACATCCGCGAGATCGCCGCGGCGGGCGCAGACACCTTCGTCGCCGGCTCGGCCATCTTCGGCAAGCCCGACTACAAGGCCGTCATCGACGCGATGCGCACGGAACTTGCGAGATCGTGAGCCCCTCGTCCAAGGATTACCTTGGCCGGTCCCCCGCGGGGACGGCGATGCTTGCCGGTTCGACCGGCAAGCACATCACCATTGCGGGCCGGCTTGGGAGCGGCCCGGCGCTCGTCCCGCGCAACTGAGTAACTGACATGGCCGCCATCCTGCTCGTCTGCACCGCCAACATCTGCCGCTCACCGATGGCCGAGGCCATCTTCAGGGCCAAGCTCGGCGACGTGTTCAAGACCATCGCCTCGGCCGGCGTGCATGCTGACCCGCGCGGCGGCCCGGTGGATGCCCGCGCCGCAGCGGCACTGGGCCGGCACAACTACAGCCTCGACCGCAAATGGCGCTCGCGCCGCGTCGAGCCTGAGCAGCTCGGCCAATACGACCTCGTGCTGGCCATGGAGGCTGAGCATGTCGACGCGCTGCGCACCAAGGCAGCGCCCGAGCACCACGCCAAGATCCTGCTGCTGACCGACTTCGTGCCCGAGCTGGCCGGCCAGGACATCCCCGACCCCTATTTCGGCCCGGTCGCAGGCTTTGACGCCGTCATCGGCATGCTGGAGCGCGCGGCCCAGCGGCTGCTCACCGAGAGCCGCGAAGGCCGCCTGAAACTGAGCTGATCAGGCTGCCTTGCTGGCGAAGTCCGCCACTTCGCGCACGTCCGGCCCGGTGCCGCTGAAGCGGTCCAGCGCCAGGTAGATCACGGGCGTGATGTAGAGCGTCACCGCCTGCGACAGGATCAGGCCGCCCACCACGGCCAGGCCCAGCGGCTGGCGCAGCTCGGCCCCCGCGCCCAGGCCGAGCGCAATGGGCAGCGCGCCCATCAGCGCCGCCAGCGTCGTCATCATGATGGGCCGAAAGCGCAGGATCGCGGCCTGGCGGATCGCCTCGGCCGGCTTGAGCCCCTGGCTGCGCTGCACGTCCAGCGCGAAGTCGATCATCATGATCGCGTTCTTCTTGACGATGCCGATCAGCATGACGATGCCGATGGTGGCGATGATGGTCAGCTCCATGCCGAACAGCTGCAGCGTGATCAGCGCGCCCACCGCCGCCGACGGCAGGCCGGCCAGGATGGTCAGTGGGTGGATGTAGCTCTCGTAGAGCACGCCCAGCAGCACGTAGATCACGGCCACTGCCAGCCCGATCAGCAGCAGCTGGCCGCCCTGCGAATCCTGGAACACCGCCGCGTCGCCGCCGTAGCTGGTGATGATGCTGGGTGGGAGCTTGATGTCGCGCGTGAAGGCGTCAATCTGCTTGGTGGCGTCGCCCAGCGGCACGTTGGGTGCGAGATTGAAGCTGATCGTGACGGCCTGCAGCTGGCCTTGGTGGTTGACGGCCGTGGGCCCGAGCGTGCGCTGCACGGTGGCGAAGGCCGTCAGCGGCACCTGCGCGCTGTTCTTGCCGCGCAGGTAGATCTTGTCGAAAGCGGCTTCGCTGCTGCGGTCGTCCTCGCCGGCTTCCATGATGACCTGGTAGGTGTTGCTCTCGGCATAGATGCTGGACACCTGGCGCTCGCCGAAGGCGCCGTACAGCGCATTGCGCAAGTCCTGCATCTGCACGCCCAGGATGGCGGCGCGCTCGCGATCGATGACAAGGCTGGCCTGCAGGCCGCGCATTTGCGAGTCGCTGGTGATGTCGCGAAAGCGCTCATCGCCGCGCAGCTTCTCCTGCAGCCGGGTTGCCCAGGTGTTGAGTTCGCCGGTGGATACCGACTGCAGCGTGTACTGGTAGCGGCTCTTGCTCTGGCGGCCGCCGAGCTGCAGGTTCTGCACCGGGCGCAGATAGACCTGGATGCCGGGCACTGCGCGCAGCTTCTTGCGCAGGCCTTCCAGCACCTTGGGCATGGGCTCGCGGCTATTGCGGGCCTTCAGGTTGATGAACATGCGGCCGGTATTGGTGGCGCTGCCCGAGGGCCCACCGCCGACAGCCGAACTCAGGGCGAAAACGTTGGGATCGTTGCGCACGATGGCGGCCACGCGCTCCTGCAGCAGGGTCATCGCGGCGAAGGATGTGTCCTCGGCAGACTCGGTGCTGGCCTGTATCTGRCCGATATCCTCCTCGGGGAAAAAGCCCTTGGGGATGGTCATGTAGAACCACACCGTCGCGATGAAGCTCAGCAGCGCCACGCCCAGCACCCAGTTGCGGTGGCGCAGGGCCAGGTCCAGCGTGCGGGTGTAGGTGTCCAGCGTCCATGTGAAGCCGCGCTCGAACAGGCGCCCCATCGGGCCATCCTCATGGTGCTCGTCGGCCTTCAACAACCGGCTGCAGAGCATAGGCACCAGCGTCAGCGACACCACGGCCGACACAAGAATGGACAGGCCCACGACGACCGCGAACTCGTGGAACAGCAGGCCGATGACGCCCGGCATGAAGAAGATCGGGATCAGCACGGCCACCAGCGACACCGAGATCGACAGGATGGTGAAGGCCATCTCGCGCGCGCCGCGCACGGCCGCGTCGAAGGGCTTCATGCCGTCCTCGACGTGGCGGACGATGTTCTCCAGCATGACGATGGCGTCGTCCACCACCAGGCCCACGGCCAGCGTGATGCCGAGCAGCGAGATGTTGTCGAGCGAGTAGCCGAGTGCGAACAGCAGCGTGAGCGCACCGATCAGCGAGATCGGCAGCGAGGCCGTCGGGATCAGCGTGGCCACGGCACGGCGCAGGAAGATGAAGATCACCAGCACGACGAGGCCGACCGTCAGCGCTAGCGTCACGTAGACGTCGTGCAGCGACTCGCGGATGGATACCGATCGGTCGTTCAGCGTGCTCATCTGGATGGACKCCGGCATCTGCGACGCGAAGCGCGGCAGCAGGGCCTTGACCTTGTCCACCACCTGCACGGTGTTGGCGTCGGGCTGGCGCTGGATGGCCAGCACGATGGAGCGCTCGCCCTGGTAGGTGGAGTAGGTCTTGCTGGTTTCGACGCTGTCCTGCACGTCGGCCACGTCGCGCAGCAGCACCGGCGCGCCGTTGCGCGAGGCGACGACGGTGCGGCCGAACTCGGCGGCGTTGCGCAGCTGGCGGTTGGCCTGGATGGTCAGTGTCTGGCGCGAGCCGTCCAGCACGCCGACAGGCGTGTTCGCATTGGCGGCGCGCACCGCCGTCTGCAGCTCGTCCAGCGTGATGTTGCGCTGGTTGAGCAGGTCCGTCTTGACCTTGATGCGCACCGCATAGCGCTTCTGGCCAAAGATGGACACCTGGGCCACGCCGTCGATGGTGGACAGGCCCGGCGACAGCAGGTTCTCGGCGTAGTCGTTCAGCTCGGTCAGGTCGATGGACGGCGACGTCAGCGCCACCAGCAGTACCGGCGCATCGGCCGGGTTCACCTTGCGGTAGCTGGGCGGCGAGGTCATCTCGGCCGGCAGCGCACGCAGGGAGCGGAACAGCGCCGCCTGCACGTCCACGGCGGCGGCGTCGATGTTGCGGGAGGGGTCGAACTCCAGCGTCAGCGAGGTGTTGCCCAGCGTGTTCGTCGACGAGATCGTCAGCAGGCCGGCGATGGTGGAGAACTGCTTCTCCAGCGGCAGCGCGACGGACGAGGCCATGGTCTCGGGCGATGCGCCCGGCAGCGACGCGCCGACGTTGATGATGGGCGTGTTGTAGGACGGCAGCGCCGCGACCGGGATGCGGCTCCAGGCGGCCAGGCCGGCGATGACGAGCGACAGGTTCAGCAGCACGGTCATGACCGGCCGCCGGATGAACAGCTCGGTGAGCCTCATTTGTCAGTGCCCGAAGCGGCAGACGCTGGGGCCGATGCGGCGCCCGCTCCGCCGCTGGCTTGAATGCGCAGTGGCGTGCCCGGCCGCAGGTTCTGCTTGCCTTCCATGACGACCTGGGCCGTCGCATCCAGGCCCTCCACCACCGCCTGCTCGCCCATGGCCTGGCGCAGCTGCACGGGCACCAGCTTGGCGGTGTTGTCGGGCGCCACGACATAGACCGAGCGCTCGTTGCCGCGCATGATGATGGCGGCCTGCGGCACGACCGTTACGCCCTTGAGCGTGYGCAGCGTGACGCGCACGCGCAGGTACTGTCCCGGCCACAACGCCTGGGCCTTGTTGTCGAACTCGGCCTTGACCTTGATCGTGCCGGTGGCGCTGTCGACGAGGTTGTCCACCGCCGTGACGCGGCCCTTGATGGAGGTTGCGCCGCGCGCCGAGCCCGGCGGCGGCAGGGCCTCGACATCCAGCTCGCCGGCACGCGTGGCGCTCAGCAGCGAGCCGAGCTGGGTTTCAGGCACCGTGAAGCTGATGGCGATGGGGTCCAGCTGCGCGATGTTGACCAGCGGCAGCGCCGTCGCATTGGCCTGCACCAGGCTGCCCGGGTAGACGCTGACGATGCCGACGCGCCCGCTGATGGGCGCGCGCAACTCGTTGTAGCCCAACGTGACCTGGGTCGCCTGGATCGCGGCCTCGTCACTGCGGATCAACGCCTGGCCGGCATCGAAGTTGGCCTGAGCGGTGTCCACCGCGTTCTGGGCGATGAAGTTCTGCGCCTTCAGTTCCTTGGCGCGGTTGAGCTGGCGCTCCAGGTCGGTGAGGCTGGCGCGGTCGCGGGCCAGCTGGGCGCGCGCCTTCTCCAGCGCGGCGCGGTCGCCGCGGTCATCGAAGCGGAACAGCAGGTCACCCTTCCTGACGTTCTGACCGTCCTTGACGAGGACCTGAGCGACGATGCTGCTCGTCTGCGCACGCAGGTCCACGCTCTGCAGCGCGGTGACGGTGCCGCTGGCCTCCACGGTGATCGGCACGTCGGCCTGCCTGACCTTGACGACACCGACGTTCTGCGCCGGCGGCGCGCTCGCCGCCCCCGCCGGGGCCGACGCGCCGCCTGTATCGTCCTTGCGCCCACAGCCCGCCAGAACGGCCAGCACCAGGCCACAAAGAATCACAGGGGAGGTCRCGCGCATGCAAGCCTGCTGAAAGTAATGGGGATTGACTCAGGAAACAGATCAGCTTAACCGGCCTGTTTTGCTCGCAGTTTGCTGGCCACCACCAGCTTGCGCGTTTTTCGCTTTTAGTTCTGCAGCGCGCGCGCCAACCGTGCGCCGACGATCGCGTTGTGCTTCACGAGGGCGATGTTGGTCGTCAGGCTGCGACCACCCGTCAGCGCCTTGATGCGCGCCAACAGGAAGGGCGTGATGGCCTTGCCGGCGACGCCTTGCGCGTCGGCTTCCGCGAGAGCCTGGGCCGTGATGGCGTCGATCTCCTCGCGCGGCATGGCCTGGGCTGCTGGCACCGGGTTGCTGACGACGACACCGCCGGCCAGGCCCAGCGTCCACTTGGCGCGAATGAAGCGGGCCTGCTCGTCGGCCGAGTCCATGCGGAAGTCCGCCTTCAAGCCGCTGTCGGGGGTGAAGAAGGCGGCGAAGTTGTCCTGGCCGACCGACAGCACCGGCACGCCGTGGGTCTCCAGGTACTCCAGCGTCAGGCCCAGGTCGAGGATGGACTTGGCGCCCGCACAGACGACGGCCACCGGCGTGCGCGCCAGCTCCTGCAGGTCGGCCGAGATGTCGAAGCTCTCATGCCCGCCGCGGTGCACGCCGCCGATGCCGCCGGTGACAAAGACCTCGATGCCGGCCAGGTGGGCGCAGATCATCGTCGCCGCCACCGTCGTGGCACCGAGGCGCCCGGTGGCGATGGCAAACGGCAGGTCGCGGCGGCTGAGCTTCATGGCGTCGGGCGCCTGGGCCAGCTGCTGCAGTTCGGTGTCCGTCAGGCCGACGCGGATGCGCCCGCCGATGACCGCGATGGTCGCCGGCACGGCGCCCTCGATGCGGATGACGTCCTCGACCTCGCGCGCCGTCTGCAGGTTCTGCGGCCACGGCATGCCGTGGGCAATGATGGTGGATTCGAGGGCCACGATCGGCCGGCCCTGCTCATGGGCGGCGGCGACTTCGGGCGAGAGCTGGATCAGTTCGTTCATCTTCTATCGTTCTTCTAGAAAGCGGGGGTTCAGTTCGGGGTGGACGCTGTCCTCGGTCTGCAGCGTCAGTGCAGCGAGGTCCAGGCCCAGGCGAGCGGCGGCGTCGAAGTCGTCGGGCGCGCGCAGCAGCGAGGCACAGACGCCGGCCGAGAGTGCGTCGCCAGCACCGGTCACGTCCACGACATGCACCTGCGGCGCCGGCCAGTGGCGTGGTGCGCGGCCCGGCGTGCTGAGCAGCAAGCCGTCGGCGCCCTTGGAGACCAGCACGCAGCCGACGCCGCGTGCGTGCAATGCATCGAAGGCCTCGTTCGCCTCTGCCGCAATGGTGGCCAGTTCACCGGCATTCATGACGAGCAGGTGCAGGCCGTCCAGGCGCTCTGGCAGTCTTTCCATCTTGGCTTCGGACACCGCCACGCCCACCAATGGGATACCGCTGGCGCGCGCCTCGCCGAGCAGCAAGGGCCAGGCGTCGGTGGGCAGGTTGCCGTCGGCCACGACGAGGGCGGCCCCGGCGCGCAAGGCTTTGCTGGCCGCCAGCGCCCAGGGGTTCAGGCTCTCGACGAGCGGCATCGACGCCAGGCCGAGTTCCAGGCTGCCGTCTGGCGCGAGCACCGCGGTGTAGCTGTCGCTGGCGTGGCGGCGCAGCCGGATGACGGCGCGCGTGTCGATGCCGACCTGCGCGGCCTGCTCAAGCAGCATGCGCCCGCCGGCGTCGTCGCCCACCGCGGCAACCAGCGCGACGGGCAGGCCCAGCCGCGCCAGGTTCTCGGCGACGTTGCGCACGACGCCGCCAGGAGTTTCATGTGACTCGCACGGGTTGGACGACCCGTGCAGGGAGTTGGACAGCAGCCTGAGCTTGCGGTCGATATTGAGGCCGCCGATGCAGGCAATGGGGGCGGCGGAGGTGTTCATTGCCCGATTCTAGGAAGTCACCCGCCGCGCGCCCCAGGGGCTTGCGCTAGGCACCATGCCGCCATCGCCGCTGCCAAGGCCAGCACCACGTGCGCGTCGTTGCGCCCGCTGCGGGCCCGGACATGGAAGGCGTGGTCCGCATCATCCTCGAGATGCAGCGTGGCTGGGTCGCCCAGGCCCTGGACAACGCCCCGCAGCAAGGCCAGGTCGGCCAGCTCGTCCCGCGTGCCCTGCAGGAACAGCATCGGTACGGCGACCTGCGCCAAGTGCGCCGCCCGGTCAATGGCCGGTTTGCCAGCCGGGTGCAAGGGAAAGCCGACGAACACCAGCCCACGCACACCCGGCATCGCCTCGGCCGCCTGGGCCTGCGACGTCATGCGGCCGCCGAAGGATTTGCCGCCCGCGAACAGCGGTGTGTCGGGCAACCGTTTGCGCGCCGCCGCCGCCGCCACCGCGGCACGAACGGCGGCGTGCGCCACAGCGGGCGAGTCGGGGCGCTTGGAGCCGCGCTCCATGTAGGGGAACTGGTAGCGCAAGGTCGCCACCGACGCGTCGAACAGGGCCTGCGACAACGCCGCCATGAAGCTGTGGTGCATGCCGGCACCGGCGCCATGAGCGAACACGTAGGTCGAACGCGGCTTGGGCGGCTGCAGCCACAAGGCCGAGACCGTGGTTTGATCGTCAACGGTCAGCGTGAGGGACTCAGGCGTGCTCATGGTCACCAGCTTAGTACGCTAGAGTCGCCCGCGGTGCGGCGCCACGCCGCCCACGTCGCTCGGACGGTTCCGGGCGCTCACGTGAACACTGCCAATGACCTCTTCTTCCGCCTCCAGCGGCAAGCGCCGCTTCGCGCGCATCGACCGTCTCCCGCCCTACGTCTTCAACATCACCGCCGAGCTCAAGCTGGCGGCCCGCAGACGCGGCGAAGACATCATCGACATGAGCATGGGCAACCCCGACGGGGCCACACCGGCACACATCGTCGCCAAGCTCAACGAAGTCTCGCAACGGCCCGACACCCACGGCTACTCGGCCAGCAAGGGCATCCCGCGCCTGCGCCGGGCGATCTCGCACTGGTACGAACGCCGCTACGGCGTCGCCATCGACCCCGACCACGAGGCCATCGTCACCATTGGCTCCAAGGAGGGCCTGGCCCATCTGATGCTGGCCACACTCGACCGCGGCGACACCGTGCTGGTGCCCGACCCCAGCTACCCCATCCACATCTACGGCGCGGTGATTGCCGGCGCCGACATCCGCGCCATTCCGGTCAGCAGCGAGGTCGACTTCTTCGCCGAGCTGGAGAAGACCATCCGCGGCAGCTACCCCAAGCCCAAGATGATGGTCTTCGGCTTCCCGTCCAACCCGACGGCGCAGTGCGTGGACCTGGCCTTCTTCGAGCGCGTCGTGGCGCTGGCCAAGAAGCACGACATCCTCGTCGTGCATGACCTGGCCTATGCCGACATCGTCTACGACGGCTACGTCGCGCCATCCATCATGCAGGTGCCCGGCGCCAAGGACGTGGCGGTCGAGTTCTTCACGCTCTCCAAGAGCTACAACATGGCCGGCTGGCGGGTCGGCTTCATGGTCGGCAATCCGGATCTCGTCGCGGCGCTGGCGCGCATCAAGAGTTATCACGACTACGGCACCTTCACGCCGCTGCAGGTCGCCGCCATCGCTGCGCTGGAGGGCGACCAGCAGTGCGTCAAGGACATCACCGCCAGCTACCAGCGCCGCCGCGACGTGCTCTACAAGGGCCTCATCGAGGCCGGCTGGGTGGTGGACTGCCCCAAGGCCAGCATGTACATCTGGGCGCCTATTCCCGAGCCCTACCGCGAGCTTGGCTCGCTGGAGTTCGCGAAGCAGTTGCTGGAGAAGGCCAAGGTCTGCGTATCGCCCGGCATCGGCTTCGGCGACCACGGTGACGGCCATGTGCGCTTTGCGCTGATCGAGAACGAGTCGCGCATCCGCCAGGCGGTGYGGGGCATCAAGGCGATGTTCAAGGCCGATGGCCAGCTGAAAACATGAAACCTCAAGCCCTCATCCTCGACCTGGACGGCACCCTTATCGACACGCTGGGCGACTTCGTTGCCGTGCTGGGCCGCGTGCTGGCCGATCTCGGCCTGCCACCGGTCACGTCGGCCTTCGTCGAGCACACCATCGGCCGCGGCAGCGAGCACCTGGTGCGCACGACGCTGGCCGAGGTGGGCGGCGCGCCGGCGCTGTTCGAGCAAGCCTGGCCGCTCTACCAGCAGCACTACGCCGGCCTGAATGGCGAGCWTGCGACTGTCTACGCGGGCGTCGTCGAAGGGCTGGAAGCACTGCGAGCGCTGGGCCTGCCGCTGGCCGTGCTGACCAACAAGCCGGGCGCGCCGGCGCGCGAACTGCTCAAGCGCAAGGGGCTGGATGGTTACTTCACCCACGTCTTCGGCGGCGACGACTTCGCGCGCAAGAAGCCCGATCCGCTGCCGTTGCTCAAGACCTGCGAGGCGCTGGGCACATCGCCCGCGGCTACCTGGATGGTGGGCGACTCACGCAACGACGCAGAGGCCGCGCGCGCGGCCGGCTGCCCGCTGGTGCTGATGACCTACGGCTACAACCATGGCGAGGACATCCGTGCCGTGCCGGCCCTGCAG
>NZ_JBFULE010000026.1:0-22674 GCF_056400485.1 Roseateles sp. P5_B10 | reverse complement strand
GTGCTGACGATCAACGTCGACTACCCCGACTTCCCGCCGCTGGGCGATCAGCAGCGCGTGGCGATCGAGCTGCAGAAGCAGTTCCCCAAGGACGTGGCCTGGGCGGCCAGCTTCTCGGTGGACGGCTCGGACCAACCTGCATGGCTTCCCGCCACGCGCCAGCGCATCGCGGCGGCCATGAAGGCCGGCGCCGTCGGTGTGAAGGTGTGGAAGAACGTCGGCATGAGCCTGAAGGGCGCCGACGACAAGCTCGTCATGATCGACGACGCCCGCTTCGCGTCGCTGTTCGACGACTTCGCCAAACAAGGCATCCCGCTGCTCGGCCACCAGGGTGAGCCCCACAACTGCTGGCTGCCGCTGGACAAGATGACGGTCAACAATGACCGCGAATACTTCAAGGCCCACCCGCAGTACCACATGGCCCTGCACCCCGAGATGCCCAGCTGGGAAGCTCAAATGGCCGCACGCGACCGCATGGTGGCCGCGCACCCGGGGCTGAACTTCATCGGCGTTCACCTCGCGTCGCTGGAGCGCAGCGTGGACGAGCTGGCGACTTTCCTCGACCGCTTCCCCAATGCCGTGGTGGACGTGGCCGCGCGCATCGGCCAACTGCAGTACCAGAGCCAGAAGGACCGAGAGCGGGTGCGCCGCTTCTTCATCAAATACCAGGGCCGCGTCATGTACGGCAGCGACATGTCGCAGGCGCCCGACCAGGACGGCACCACGCTGGCCAAGGAAGCCGAAGGCGTGTGGCGCATGCACTGGCGCTACTTCAACACGGCGGATAGCTTCAAGGTGGCTGACCTCGATAAGCCGGTGAAGGGGCTGGCGCTGCCGCGTGAGGTCGTCGACAAGCTTTACCACCTGAACGCCGAGCGGACATTCCCCGGCGCCTGGGGCGGCAAGCGATGACGGCACGCCGGGCCTTCCTGCAATGGCTGGGCGCCGCGCCGCTGGCCACACAGTTGCCGCTCGCTCAGGCTGAGGGCAAGGGTCATGTGCGCGTGCAGGACGCTGCGCTGTCGCTGCAGTTCGACGATCAGATGCGCTGTCGCATGGTCAGCTTGCTGGGCAAGCAGCCCGCCGTGCTGACCGGCTTCGACGCGAGTGAGCATCTCGTCGTGAAGGGCAGGGCGCTGAGCCGCTTCGCGCTGCAGAAGGCTGAGCCGGCCAAGTCCACCACGCCCTTCGGCGCCGGCCAGACGCTACGCCTCGTCGGCCGCTCGGTGGAGGGCATCGAGAAGCGCGTCACCGTGACGCTTCTAGACGAGCATCCCGGCGTCGCGCTGCTGGACGTCGACTACACGAACACCGGCGACAAGCCCGTTGCCGTCGACGCCTGGGTCAACGCTGCCCACCGCTTGGCCGCCGCGCCGCGCCATGCGGGTGGGTACTGGACCTACTCCGGCGCCAGCCATGCCGACCGCCGCGACTGGGTGCAGCCTGTCAAGCGCGGCTTCGAGCAGCGCAACTTCATGGGCATGAATGCGTCGGACTACGGCGGTGGCACGCCGGTCGTCGATGTCTGGCGGCGGGATGTCGGCCTGGCCGTCGGCCATCTGGCCCTTCACCCGCAGCTCGTCGCGCTGCCCGTGAAGGCCAGCGGCGACCAGGTCGACATTTCTCTGCGCGGCGACGCACCGCAGACGTTGGCGCCCGGCGCCACGCTCACCACGCCGCCCAGCTTCATCGCCGTGCACCGCGGCGACTTCTTCGTGCCGCTGGACCGCTACCGCCGTCTCATGGCCGCGCAAGGCCTGGTGGCCCCCGAGCCGCCATCGAGCGCCTACGAGCCGCAGTGGTGCGCCTGGGGCTATGAGCGCGACTTCTCGCTCGACTATGTGCGCGCCACGTTGCCCAAGGTGCAGGAGCTGGGCTTCAGGTGGGCGGTGCTGGACGACGGCTGGCAGGTCAAGACCGGCGACTGGACACCCGACCTCGCCAAGTTCCCCAAGGGCGAGGCCGACATGAAGGCGCTCGTCGCCGACATCCACGCCCGCGGCATGAAGGCGCGCCTGTGGATTGCGCCGCTGGCCGTGGCGCCCGGCAGCGACGAGCTGCACGACCACACCGACCTGCTGCTGCTGGACAAGGACGGCGCGGTGCAGAACGTGACGTGGTGGAACAGCTTCTACCTCTGCCCGGCCTACGAGAAGACGCAGGCCCGCCTGGCCGCCACGGTGAAGAAGATCATCGGCGACTGGGGTTTCGATGGCCTCAAGGTCGACGGTCAACACCTCAACGGCGTGGCGCCTTGCTTCAACCCCGCGCACAAGCATGCGCGGCCAGAAGACGCGGTGGAAAAGCTCGCCGACTTCTACAAGGTCATGCACGACTCGGCCCACGCGGCCAACCCGGAAGCGGTGGTGGAGGTCTGCCCCTGCGGCACCGGCTATGCCTTCCACAACATGCCCTTCATGGACCAGGCGCCGGCGTCCGACCCGCTGTCGAGTTGGCAAGTGCGCCACAAGGGCAAGACGCTGAAGGCGCTGATGGGCCCCTGGGCCGCCTACGCGGGCGACCACGTGGAGCTGAGTACGGGCGGGCATGACTTCGCATCCAGCGTCGGCATCGGTGCCGTCGTCGCCAGCAAATTCACTTGGCCGGTGGACCCCAAGCCCAAGGACTCCTTCCTGCTGACGCCCGAGCGCGAGCAGCATTGGCGCCAGTGGGTCGATCTCTACAACCGCCAGCGCCTGGCCGAGGGCCGCTACCGTGGCGAGCTGTACGACCTGGGCTTCGACAAGCCCGAGACGCATGTTGTGGAGCAGGGCGGGGCGCTGCATTACGCGTTCTATGCGGAGCGTTGGGACGGCCTGGTCACGCTGCGCGGTTTGGGTGCTGGACGTTGGACGTTGCGCGATGCGCTGACGGGCAAGGAAATCGGCAAGGTCACAGCCGACAAGCCCACGCTGCCTGTGAGCTTCACGCACAGCCTGCTGATCGAAGCGCGACCTGAAACGCCCGACTCGCTGCCCGTCGCCTTTGCCGGCAAGGTCACGCAAATCGGCGCCGACGGCTTCCCACTCGCCGCGCAATGGGCCGATGCGCCGGCCACCTTCTTCCGCCATGACTGGCAGGGCAGGGCGCTGGCCGGCCCGCAATCCACCCGTGTGCAGTTGCTGCGCGGTGCGAATGAGCTCTACCTGCGCTTCATCTGCAAGTTCGACACGCTGAACACCTTTGAGCGTGCGGCATCCGCCACGGACATCTGGCCGCTGTGGGAGCGCGACGTCGTCGAGGTCTTCCTGCAGGCGCCGGACCGCGCAGGGCTGAAGAGCTATCGCGAGGTCGAGGTGTCACCCAACGGCCTGCTGCTGGAGATCGCCGTCGAGGCCTCGGGCAAGAAGCGCATCGTCGGCGAGAGCCGCGCCAAGGCGCACGTCGACGCCAAGCACAAGGTGTGGACGGCCGAGCTGGGCGTGCCAATGCAGAGTGCAGGCGCTGCCGAGGACGGCTGGCGGCTCAATCTGTTCCGCGTCGAAGGCCAGGGTAGGGGTCGTGTCTACTCCAGCTGGAGCCCGACGCGCACGCCCGAGCCCGACTTCCACCTTCCCGCCGCCTTCGGCCGCCTGATGACCCGCACCGTATGAAGCATCGCCTCGCCCCGATCACCCTCGCCCTGACCCTGCTCCTTGCCACCGCCCATGCGCAGCAGCAACCCCTGGCCCCCACCGGCCGCTGGGCCCATCAGGGCGTCGGCAGCGCGCCGACGCCACCGATGGGCTGGTCGAGCTGGAATGCCTTCCACATGGATCTCACGGAGCAGAGGGTGCTCGACTCGGCCCAGGTCATCGTCGACACCGGGCTGGCCGCGGCGGGTTACAGCAACATCAACATCGACGACGGCTGGTGGAGGCAGCGCCGCGCGAGCGACGGCCGCATGCAGGTGCGCACGAATCTGTTCCCGAGCGCGGGCACCGGCGGCGCGGCCGGCACGTCGCTGCGCCCCTTCACCGACAAGATCCACGCGATGGGGCTGAAGGCCGGCCTGTACTCCGACATCGGCCGCAACGCCTGCTCGCAGGCCTACAACACCGACAGCCCCAACCTGCCCGAAGGCAGCCAGGTTGAGCGGGAGGTGGGGCTGATGAACAACGTCGAGCGCGACATCGCGCTCTACTTCGGCGACTGGAACTTCGACTTCATCAAGGTGGACGGCTGCGGCCTGTCGTCGTACGGCAAGGACCGCCCCCCGGTCACGTCGGGCCGCTTCCGCGAGTTCGGGCCGACGGTCGTCGAGGGCAATGCCAACCAGTCCGACATGGACGGCGCCCGCGCCCTGTACGGCCGCGTCACGCAGGCGTTGCGCAGCGTGCGGCCGCATGGCGACTATGTGCTGTCGGTCTGCCTCTGGGGCGCCGCCAATGTCCGCAGCTGGGGCGCCGAGGTGGGCACGATGTGGCGCACGAGCCGCGACATCGCGCCCAGCTTCTCGCAGATGCTGCACAACTTCGACACCGTCGCTACGCGCGAGTTCTACGCCGGCCCGGGCCGCTGGAATGACCCCGACATGCTGGAGATCGGCAACGGCGACTTCGACGGCAACCATCTGCTCGAAGCCCGAACGCACATGGGCCTGTGGGCCATTGCGGCCGCGCCGCTGATGATCGGCACCGACCTGTCGAAAGCCTCGCCCGCCCTCATCGACGTGCTGAAGGCACCCGAGGTCGTCGCCAT
The DNA here is from genome assembly GCF_056400485.1 of Roseateles sp. P5_B10. Lineage (NCBI taxonomy): Bacteria > Pseudomonadati > Pseudomonadota > Betaproteobacteria > Burkholderiales > Sphaerotilaceae > Roseateles > Roseateles sp. P5_B10. The sequence goes on along the minus strand of NZ_JBFULE010000026.1, from coordinate 17,994 downwards.
CAACCAGGACCCAGCCGGCCATCAGGGCGTGCTCGCCTATGCCGACAGTGACCGGCAGATCCTCGTCAAGAGCTTGGCCGATGGACGCAAGGCCGTGCTGCTGTTCAACCGCACGGGTGCTGCCGCCAAGTTCACGCTGACCGCCGAGCACCTGAAGATGGACGCGACAGCACCCGTCGCGCTGCGTGACGCCTGGGCTCGCGCCGATGCGGGCACGTTCACGGACAAGCGCGAGTTCGAGCTGAAGCCGCGCGAGGCGCTGCTGTTCACCGCCACCGGCAAGCACCTGCTGCCGCGCGGCTACTTCGTCTCCGAGCGGCCCGGCAACGTCTACGTGGCGCGCGACGGCATCCGCGCGCTGGAGCAGGATCCCATCGGCTACCGCGCGCTGGCCTCGTGGTCCACCACCGACAACGGTGGCACGCGCCCGGCCTACGCCGGCTGGGGCGCGCCGCGTGCCGACTCGACGCCTTATGACCAGGGCTTGAGCGTGCAGCGCCAAGCCTTCCGCCATGGCATCGGCGCACTGGCCGACTCGCGGCTGCAAGTTCAGGTGCCCATCGGCTCGCGGCGCTTTGTCGCGCGCGTCGGCGTGGACGACTCGACGCGCGGCAAGAGCGCTGCCGTCAGCTTCGAGGTCTGGGGTGATGGCCGCCGCCTTGCGAGCACTGCACCGATGAAATTCAACCAGGCGGCGCGCGATCTCAGCGCCGACCTGCGCGGCGTGAAGCTGATCGAGCTGATCGCGCGCCAGCATGGGGCCGACACCGCAGGCCCTGTCGTCGTGACCTGGGGCGACGCTCGCATCGAGTAGCCGCCCAGCACGCCTTCTCTCCATCGCTATTTGGCACCGGTCGCGCCGGTGCCCTGGCCGCGCTCGCGCTGACGTGGCCCGGCCCCTCCCGTTCAGCGCTCAGTCGTTCATGAGGAGAACCCGATGCACTCCATGCGTCCCTGCCCCTTGCCCCGCTCTCGCGCCGGGCTGAAGCTCGCCTTCCCGCTCGCCCTGATCGCCGCCTGGCCTGTTGCCGCGACCGCAGCGCCCCTGGTGTCCAACCCCCTGGGCGCCTGCCTGGAAACCAAGGTCGACACCTGGGACATCCGCCTGGCGACCTGCAATGCCAGCGCAGCGCAGGACTTCAGCCTCACGCCGGTCAGCACCGGCAGCAGCACCTACACCCTCAAGAACGCGCAGGCCAATCTGTGCGTCTCCGCCACCGGCACCAGCTCCGGGTCCTTCGTGGAGCTGAACACCTGCCAGCCCAGCCAGACGGGCCAGCGCTTCTCGGTGGTGGCGCTGGCGGGCGGCTCGACCGCCCAGCTCAAGCTGGCGGCCAACAACCTGTGCCTGACCGCGCCGACTCAACTGGCCCAGGTTGGTTTCTCGGTCGCGACCTGCAAGAGTGGCGATGCGAACCAGGCGTGGCGGCTCGCAGCGCCTACGCCGGCACCCACGCCTGCGCCCACACCGGCGCCGACCCCCGCACCCACGCCCGCACCGACACCGGCACCCACGCCCGCTCCCACACCAGCCCCGACTCCAGCGCCCGCACCGGTCGAAACCAGCTTCACCGCCAGTGCCGCCGAGATCGCCAACCCCGAGCGCGGCATGTACACCTGGGCCGCCGACAACCTGCTGCTGTGGACGCAGGCCGACGCCGACTCGCAGTTCCAGGCCGGCTACCGAGTCGTCTATGCCGCAGTGCGCCTGGACGCCTATGCCAACACCACGCTGCCCGCCAGCCTGCTCACGCAGCTCTCGGACCGCTTCGCGATCGCGCGCCGCGCCGGCCTGAAGCTGGTGCCACGCTTTCTCTACAACTACCCGGCCAACGAGACCGAATACCAGAACGTGAAGGACGCGCCGCTGGCGCGCGTGCTCGGCCACATCGACCAGCTCAAGCCGGTACTGACGGCCAATGCCGATGTCATCGCCTATCTGCAGGCCGGCTTCATTGGCGCCTGGGGTGAATGGCACACCTCGTCCAACAACCTCACCGCGGTCAGCCCGCGCACGCAGATCCGCGATGCGCTGCTGAACGCCCTGCCGACCGACCGCTTCCTGCAGCTGCGCTATCCGCCGTATCTGATGCAGTGGGCCTCGCAGGTGCCGAGCTGGCGCGACGGGTCGGCGGCCTCGCGCATCGGCGTGCACAACGACTGCTTCATGGCCTCGGCGACGGACGTCGGCACCTACAGCGAGGACGCTGCAACGCGCCAGAACGAGCGTAACTACACCGCCTCGCTGTCACGCGTGGCCCCCTTCGGCGCGGAAACCTGCAACCCTGCCGACGAGGAAGGCGCGGTGCCGCGCACCAGCTGCACCGACATCCTGGCCGAGGGCAAGCAGTTCGGCCTGACCTATCTGAACAACGACTACTACCGCGACCTCTTCCACACCAAGTGGGAGACGCAGGGCTGCATGGCCGAGGTCAAGCGCAGCATGGGCTACCGCTTCGAGCTCTCGACCCTGCGCCACAGTGAGGCGGTGACGGCCGGGCAGTCGGGCGACCTGCTGCTGACCGTGCGCAACAGTGGTTGGGCGCGCGCCTTCAACCCGCGTGCGGTGCAACTGCTGCTCAAGCACCGGACCACGGGCGCCGTCGTGCGCATCGCGCTGTCGGCCGTCGACCCGCGCGGCTGGTTGCCCAACAGCACCAGCACCGTGTCGGCGGGCTTCACGGTTCCCGCGGGCACGCCGACAGGTGCCTACGACGTGCTGTTCGCCCTGCCTGACGGTGCCACATCGCTGAGCGCTGACGTGCGCTACAGCGTGCGCCCGGCCAATGCCGACAACACCGCCAAGGCCCAGGCCTGGGATGCGGCGCTCGGCGCGTTCCGCGCGGGCACCACGCTGACCGTACGTTGAAAAACCTTCTCCAGGAGAAACGAATGTCCGACTTTCGATTGAAGCTCGCCGCAGCGAGCCTGCTGACCCTCGGCGCCACCCTCGCCATGGCCGCTCCGACCGGCTTCGGCATGGTGGCCTACTGGGGCGAAACCGCCAGCATCTATGGCGGCCAGATTCCGAGCGGTGCCTATGTCGTCATCAACCCCAACAGCGGCGCCACCGGTCTGAGCGGCAGCCAGGTCACCAACTGGAAGGCGGTCATCGCCAACATCCGCGCCCAGGGCGGCAAGGTGCTGGGCTATGTGGCCACCGGCTACGACTACAACACCGCCGACGAGCTGGCCCGCTACAACGCGATCAACGCCAACCTGAGCGCCTACAAGACGACGCTGGGGGGCGTGGACGGCTTCTTCTTCGACGAGGCCGCCTTCGACGACGCGGCGCTGACCGACACGCAGAAGTGCAATGGCACGCCGCCGAAGTTCAGCGCCGTGCGCGCCAAGATGGCGGCCACCGGCACCAGCGGCACGGTGGTGTGGAACGCCGGCTGGCCGGGCGCCAGCAGTTGCTTCGTCAGCGCGGCCAGCTATGGCGAGCACATCGTCATCTACGAGGCCAAGTACAGCGACTACGTGGCCGCGGCGAGCTGGCTCAATGGCGGCGTGCAGAGCCTGGCGGCATCGCTGGGCGTGAAGACCTGGCTGTTGGTGCACTCCGCCACTCAGGCCGAGATGCGCTTGACGCTCAAGGGCAGCGCGGCCAACTACGTCTACGCGACGAGCATGACCTACAACCCCGCCCTGCCTTGGGGCGGCCCGATCTGGAACTACACGCCCACCTACTGGGGCAACGAGACGCTGAGCGGCTCCGAGCGCTGGTGCCTGAGGAGCCTGAAGACCGGCGGAACCTGCTGAACGGAGACCCTGACATGAAGCATCTGAAGACCCTCATCGCCGCACTCGCCCTGGCCGGCGCGGCGCCCTTCGCGTCGGCCATCGAGATCATCGTGCCGGCGTACTTCTATCCGTCCTGGATGCCATCGCAGAACGAGTGGCACCAGCTCAGCTGGGCGGCTCAACAGGGCGCGCAGGTCACGGCCATCATGAACCCGGGCAACGGGCCGGGCACGGCGTCCAACAGCGACTACGTGGCCTCGATCAACGAGTTCCGCGCGGCGGGCGGCAAGGTGCTGGGCTATGTCTACACCTGCTATGGCGTCAACCACTGCACGCCGGAGGTGCCGCCAACGCGCTCAACCAGCGAGGTGCTGGCGGACGCGCAGAAGTACGCGAACTGGTATGGCGTGGACGGCGTGTTCCTGGACGAGATGGCGACGCAGCCCGGTGCGCTGCCCTTCTATCAGACCGTCAGCAACAGTCTGCGCGCGGCGCATCCGGGCTGGGAGATCGTCGGCAACCCGGGCGTGACGCCCTCTGCGGGTTATGTGCCGCTGGCGAACACGCTGATGAGCTTTGAAGGCTCGTACAGCGATTTCATCAACGGCTCCTTCCTGAGCGGGCTGACGAACGCCGCGTCGACCGGCGCGATCGTTCACAGCGTGGCGACGGTGGCGCAGATGCAGCAGGTGATGGGGCTGGCCAGGCAGCATGGGCTGGGGGCGATCTACGTCACCGATGGGACGATGGCGAGCGGCAATCCGTATCTGCATCTGCCGAGCTATTGGACGGCGGAGGTGGCGGCCGCGGCGGTGCCGGAGCCGGCGCAGGCCGGGATGCTGATGGCCGGGCTGGCCTTGATGGCCGGCATCGTGCGTCGGCGCCGTCGCTGAAGAGAAAAAGGGCGAGGCGCCTTTCAACGCCTCGCCCTCTGCTTAGGCGGCCAAGGCCGCGATGCTCTTCGGCGCCTCGGCGTAGTGGCCCAACTGCATCGTGAACTGCGCGCGACCTGAGCTGATCGCGCGCAGATGCCCGATGTAGCCGAACATCTGCTCCAGCGGCACCTCGGCGCTGAGCACGACGGCGTTGCCACGTGCATCCTGGCCATGCACATGGCCACGCCGGCGCAGCAGGTCGCCGATGACGTCGCCCAGGTAGTCGGCCGGCGTGATGACCTCGACGGCCATCACCGGCTCCAGCACCACGGGCGAAGCCTTCAGCACCGCCTCGCGCAGAGCCGCCGCCGCCGCCAGCTCGAAGGCCAGCGCCGACGAGTCGCGCACGTGGTGGCTGCCGTCTACCAGCGTCGCCTCGAAGTCCACCAGCGGATAGCCCGCGAACGGGCCAGACTGTGCGGCGCGGCGGATGCCAGCCCCCACCGCCGGGATGAACTCGCGCGGGATCGCGCCGCCCACCACCGTGTTCTCGAAACGGATGCCCGTGCCCCGCGGCAGCGGCGCCACGCGCAGCGTCAGCTCGGCGAACTGGCCGGGGCCGCCGCTTTGCTTGCGGTGCAGATGGCGCACCTCGGCCGTGCCCGCGATGGTCTCGCGATAGGCGACCTGGGGTCGGCCGACCTGCACCTCGACGCCAAAGCGCGCACGCAGCTTCTCGATGGACACCTCGAGCTGCAGCTCACCCATGCCGGACAACAGCGTCTGGCCCGAATCCGGATCCTGGCGCAGTCGCAGTGACGGGTCTTCGCGGACGAGCATGCCCAGGCCCTTGGACAGGGCCGCGGCATCGGCCTGCTTGCGTGGCTCAATGGCGACGTCGATGACGGCCTCGGGCACGGCGATGCTTTCCAGCACGGCGGCGTCCTTGGCAGACGCCAGCGTGTGGCCGGTCAGCACCTCCTTCAGGCCCACGACGCCCGCGATATCGCCCGCGACGAGTTCGTCGCGCTCGACGCGCCGGTCCGCATGGATCTCGTACAGGCGCGACACGCGCTCGGCCTTGCCGGTGCTGGCGTTGAACACGGAGTCTCCACGCTTGAGCCGGCCGCTGTAGACCCGCACGAACACCATCGCGCCGTGGTCGTCGGCGGTCAGCTTGAAGGCGAGGGCAGACAGCGGGCCTTCGGCCGCCGCAGCGGCTGGCCCTTCGCCTGGGCTGGGCAGGTAGGCGACGACGGCGTCCAGCAGCGGCTCGACACCACGGTTGCGGAAGGCCGAGCCGGCCAGCACGGGTACGAAAGCGCCCGCGATCGTGCCGCGGCGCAGGGCCGCACGCACATCGTCCAAAGGCAACTCGTCGCCGCGCAGCCAGGCATCCAGCAACGCGTCGTCCTGTTCGGCAGCGGCTTCCAGCAGGCGCGCACGCGCGGCCTCGGCGGCGCTTTGCAGCTCCGGCGGGATGGCTTCGACGCGCGGCGGTGCCGAGGCGTCGTCGCGGTCCCAGACCAGGGCCTGCATCGTCAGCAGATCCACCACGCCACGGAAGTCGACTTCCGCGCCGATGGGCAGCTGCAGCGGCAGTGCGCGCACGCCCAGGCGTTCCTGCAGGGATGCGACGACGCGCAGGAAGTCCGCGCCAACGCGGTCCAGCTTGTTGATGAAGGCCAGGCGCGGCACGCGGTACTCGTCCGCGAGGCGCCAGTTGGTCTCGGTCTGGGGTTCGACACCGGCCACGCCGTCGAAGACGACGACGGCGCCGTCCAGCACGCGCAGGGAGCGGCGCACCTCGATGTTGAAGTCGATGTGCCCGGGCGTGTCGATCAGGTTGATCTGCGTACCGTGCCAGTGCACGGTGGTAGCCGCGCTGTGGATGGTGATGCCGCGTGCGCGTTCCTGGGGATCGAAGTCCATCGTCGTGTTGCCGTCGTTGACGTCGCCGATGCGATGGTTTTCGCCCGTGTAGAACAGGATGCGTTCGGTGGTCGTGGTCTTGCCAGCGTCGACGTGGGCGATGACGCCGATGTTGCGCAGGTTGCGGAAGTTATTCGAGTTCATGGTGATTCCAGATGCGGTGACTGTTGCCAGCCCCCGGTGGAACCACCTGGCAGGGCTAGCGCAAAGGCAGGACGCCGAAGCGCACGAGCGACGAGCAGGACTCAGCCGCGCTCCGGCGCTCGGGAATCGTGGCGATCAGCTTGTCGAAGGTGCGGGTGCGCATGGTTGAACTCAGATCAGAAAAACAAAACCCCGGAGGGACGAACCTGCCGGGGTTTGGATTGACCGGAAGGCTTGGCGCCTTCCGAACACGGTCGAAGGGGCGCTCAGGTGTTGAGGCGGGCTTGGATCGTGTGGTTGAACTTCATGATGGGTGGATTGTGTTGCAGCCCGCGAGGCCTTGGCGCTTGTGGGGAGATGTGGCGGCGCCGCGGTGGACTTCTTCGCAGCTCAGCTGCAGCGGCACGGCTGCCGCAGGCTGTGTTCACGTCCATGTGCTCCGAGGGATGAACAGGCGTGGCGCTGGATGGGACCGCTCGTCCATACGCGGCGGCCTAAGGAGGCGGGGCGGCTTTCGCAGCATGCGGTGTTGGACGTCGGCGCCCTGCACGGATAGAAGCTCGCTCGAGTACAAGCTCGAGGCCCGACTGTTCCTGACCTCAGATCAATCTTGCCGGCCACCCCATTGGATGCCGAAATCAGATCCCGCTGTGATGCGAAAGATTGACAGTGAAGTCCGCATATAAGCAGGCATTAGGATTACGCAGCTCGGGCTCGAACGCCAAGAGCCCAGCAGACCGTGCTCGAGATCGAATGCAACGTCCGATCTGCGTCGTTGGTGCCGGCGCGACGTGTCGATCTGTACTTATGGCATGCATGCGCGAACATGAGAGACCGGGATGGCCGAGTGCGGCTACAACGAGACATCGAACTGACGGCGGAATTCGCCTGGCGTGCAGCCTTCGATGCTGCGAAAGAACTTGATGAAGTTGGTCGCCTCGTCGAAGCCAAGCCGCTGCGCGATGGCGGAAATCGGCATCTTCGTGTGCACGAGCAGGCGCTTGGCTTCCAGCGCAAGGCGCGAGGCGATCAAGGCCTTCGCGCCGACGCCAGCCACCGCACTGCAGATGCGAGTGAGCGTCTTCTCGGAACATCCCATGGCATTTGCGTAGCGCGAAACGTGACGCCATTGATGCACGTTCTCGTCCAGAAGCCGTTTGAATAGACGGAAGCGCTCCGGCGCGTCGGACGCCGTTCCGGCGGATCGCTGTTGCTCGGCATGAAAGATGTGCAGCCGCGTCACCAGCGTTGTCAGTTCACTCTGGAGCAGCCAGTTCAGCAGCGGTTGCCGGGCGTCGAGCGCGCACTCCTCCTCCAGGCGCGCGAGCGTGGCGGCCAAAAACCGACCCGTCGACCGGTCGAGGCTCAGATTGCCAGGAAGCCCATCGACCAGTTCAGGCATCTGAAGGCGCTCCTCGCCTTGCGAAGCCTGCAAAAGCTCGGGTCGGAACAGCAGGAGGTTTGCATCCCAACGGCTTCCCGGCCCGAAGCGGTGAACCTGCCCGGGCCGAATGGTCAGCAGCGAACCGCCGCCACACTCGATGTGGCTGAAGTCCACCACGGCGCGGCATATTCCACGTCTGACGTGCACGAACATGTGAAAGTCGTAGCGGTGGTAGCGCTGCAGGTGGGCTCGGGACACCCTCCGTCTCAGGTCCGACATCGAGAAGACCTCGAGATCCAGCGCCCTCTCGGCCGAGGGCTGATATCGGACCTGCTCGACATCGATGGGTTTAGTTCCGCGCGGCATCGGTCCATTGTCCGATATTCACCATTTCGGCAACCGACTTTGATCGTGTCGAACACGCCGGCAACTCGAACAATACGAGACCGCGGGCACGGGGCGGCCACCATGCTCCGGCTCCCATCCTGATAGACAGTCCGAGGCGACCGATGCAAACCACAAACCGACAGTTCATGGCTCGCTTCGTGGAGTTCATCAACACCGCGGATCCGCGGCTCGCCACAGAATTGGTTTCCCCTGACGCCGTGTTTCAGGTTCCGGGGCGCGCCGAACCCGTGCACGGGCCACAAGGCTACCTGGAGATCATCGGGATGATGCGCGGCGGATTCCCCGATATCCAGTGGACTCTTGAGGAAACCGTCGTCGAAGGTAACGTGATCGCGGCGCGATTCACGATGCGCGGGACGCAGCGCGGAGCCTTCTTCGGCGTGCCTCCCACCGGCAAGACGATTGCCGTGCAAGCGCTGAACATCTACCGGCTTTCGACCGGGAAGATCGTCTCCGAAGTGGGGCAGCCGGACCTGCTCGGACTGATGCAGCAGATCGGCGGGTTGCCGGTTCCTGAGGGCCTGTGAGTGCCGTTTGCATCGACCTCCGGTACAGGCAGTAGTGCGCCGCCGTCGCTCTACAAGTTCGATCGCACGAACTGGCCGCTGCTCATCTCTTCCGAGGATGGCCGGCATCCTGGTGGCATCTGCGGCGTCTCGGTCTATGGCTCAGGCGCGACTACGAAGGTCGCCTTCCGTGTGTCCGGCACGTGAGGAGGCGTGGGCTTGGTGCAGATGGTGATGCGCTCGGCCACAGCCGGCGCCACGTGTCAGGAAGTTGGCAGATCGATTACAACTTCACCGACCATCTACGGCCGCGTGTTCATGTCGGGCCGAGGGCGTGACTACAACTATTGAGTCTTGCCGCGACAACATTGCGAAAAGACATATTTCATCCAAGAGGAAACGAATGCCGTTGGCACTGAACACCGTGTCCCATGCCCGTCGCGTTGCGATCGCCTTCCTGAGTGCGGGGGTCGCAGCTTGCGGCGGCGGAGGCGGCTCGCCGACAACCGCACCTGCACCCGCACCTGCACCTGCACCTGCTCCTGCACCTGCACCTGCACCTGCTCCTGCACCTGCACCTGCACCTGCACCTGCACCTGCACCTGCACCTTCGATCACTACAGCCCTCGGCAAGCCCGGCCGGCTCCTCGTGGGCCTCGGCGCGGCCAGTCCTATCGCGGACATGAAGGCCCAGCAGATCGCTCCGGACATCATCGATACCTATCTCGTGGCGGTCACGGGTTTCAACTCTGGCGGCGGCGGTAACGCATGGCCTCAATGGCAATACAACTATCCGGACGGTGGCGTCATAACGGTCTTCTCCGCCGACGTCGCGGCCATGGGCGCCGTGCCGATGTTCACCCTGTTCCAGATGCCTTCCCTGCGGGGTGGCGACGTCACCGTCATCAACGACGCGCCGTTCATGGCCGCCTACTGGGCGCAAGTCAAGTTGATGTACCAGAAGATCGCCGAGACCGGCCGCCCCACCCTGGTCAACCTCGAGCCTGACTTCTGGGGCTTCGCAGAGGGCAGTGCACCTGGCGGCGACCCGGCGAAGTTGCCGGCGCGCGTGAGCACGGTGCCGGAATGCGCCAGTCAACCGAATACGGCCGTTGGCGTCGTCGGTTGCCTGTTGACGCTCGGGCGGACGTATGCGCCCAAGGCGAGGATGGGCTTCCCCCCGTCGATGTGGTACGGGAACCCAGACGCCACCGGCAGCTTCATGGCAAAACTCGGTGCAGACAAGGCCGACTTCATCGTGGCGCAGACGAGCGATCGCGACGCAGGTTGCTTTGAAGTCCCGACACCCGTGGACGAGTGCGCGGGTCGCGGCACCGGCCCGTTCTACTTGGATGAGAACAACGTCACCACGCCGAATTTCAACCAAAGCCTCGACCAGTGGAAGACGCTACGAAGCCACCTGGGCAACCTGCCGATCCTGTTCTGGCAGACCCCCATGGGCGTGCCCTCGACGACCCCCGGCGGAACGCCGAAGCACTATCGGGACAACCACGTCCAGTACATGCTGACGCATCCAACGCAGTACACGGGCAACGGTGTATTCGCGCTCGTCTTCAGTCCCGGGGGCGCCACGTCGGCGGACATCACGAACGACGGCGGCCAGTTCGCGCGCCTGTTCAAGGCCTACTTGGCGAACCCGGCTCCATTTCCCCCCTGAGCTCAACGGGAGAACAAGGAACTGCGATTCTGAGCCGGTCGTTACGCCACCCGCTTCGTGATGATGAGTACGGGGGCCGGCACGAGCCGTGGTTCGCTCAAGCTTGCCGAGCCGCGGCCAACAGCAGAAGCAATGTTCCGCCGCTGTGGTGGCCGTGCAGCATGGAGCGGCAAATGGAGGCCTTCTCAATCTCAAGATTGGGACGGCGGCGGAGTGGCTCCATTTTGAAACGGCGCCGATATGGCCCGTCGCCCGTTCCTATGCGTGGCGCCCCAACACTGGATGGCTGCGGCGGGTCGGCCACCACTTGGACGGCGTCTAGCATTGTCTTCACCTTGGACAATTCCTCGCCTTGCCTCGACTTCGGGTGGCGCCACGATGGTATGCGAGCGGCGTCGCATCGGCCCGGTAGACCTCCTGTTGGCGGTCGTCACCGAAGGTCAGCAACTGGCCGAAAGCCGTCAGCCCCGCCAAGCTAGCTGCACCCCTCAAGCCCGCAGCGGCGTGGCCGCCAGCTGCGCCGTCGTCGCGTTGCGATAGGGCGCGCAGAGCTGCTCGACGTAGGCCTGGTGCTGCGGCAGCCCGGCCACGGTGCGCGAGACCTTGAGGTGGATGTCGCCGAGGAAGGTGGCCAGCTCCTGCTTGCCCATCAGGTCGGCCACCGGGTGGTAGCGCTCGGGCGTGATGCCCTGGCCCATCATGACCTGGACCCAGGAGTTCTCGGCGAACAGCTCGTCGCTGGGGCGGAAGACGCGGCCGGTCTCGCGGAAGAGGTCGATGCGGTGGCGCAGCGTGGCGGGCAGGTCCATCTCGCGCACGTGCTTCCAGAGCTTGGAGTCGGTGCGCTCGTTGACGGTGTAATGCAGCACGATGAAGTCGCGGATGTGCTCCAGCTCGCGCTTGGACTGCAGGTTGAACTCGTCGACGTCGGACTGCTGGATGCCGCCCTGCGGGAAGGTCTGCATCAGGCGGATGGCGGCGCGCTGGATGAGGTGGATGCTGGTGGACTCCAGCGGCTCGACGAAGCCGCTGGCCAGGCCCACGGCGATGCAGTTGCGATGCCAGACCTTGTCGCGCTGGCCGGGCAGGAACTTGAGCACGCGCGGCTGGATCAGCAGCTCGCCCTCGACGCTCTTCTTCAGCACCTCGGGCGCGTCAGCGTCGCTGAGCTCCTTGCTGCTGTAGACCAGGCCGTTGCCGACGCGGTTCTGCAGCGGGATGCGCCATTGCCAGCCGAAGGGGTGGCAGATGGAGCGGGTGTAGGGCCAGGCCTCGCGCACGGAGGCGGTCTGCACAGCCACGGCGCGGTCGCAGGGCAGCCAGTAGGACCAGTCCTCGTAGCCCACGCCCAGGGCTTCGCCGATCAGCATGGAGCGAAAGCCCGTGCAGTCGATGAAGAGGTCACCGTCGATGCGCGTGCCGTCCTGCATCTGCAGGGCAGTGATGTCGCCATCTTTGCCCTGCGGGCCGTCCATCAGCACGGCGCCGATCTTGCCCTCGATGCGCTGCACGCCGTAGCCCTCGCTCATGGCGCGCAGGTATTTGGCGTAGCGGCCGGCGTCCATGTGGTACGCGTAGTTCAGCCCATTGCGCGGCAGGTGGGCGAAGCGGTTGGCGTAGGCGGCGACCGTTTCGGGGTTGTAGTCGGTGTAGGTCTTGGACAGGCCTTCCGCGCGGCCCTTGAGCCAGAAGTGCTGGAAGCCTGCGCTCCAGTGGTCGTTGCCTGTCGAGCCGAAAGAGTGGAAGTAGTCCTGGCCGATGTCCTTCCAGCCCTCAAAGGCGATGCCGAGCTTGAAGGTGGCGTTGGTGGCGGCCATGAACTCGGCCTCGTTGATGCCGAGCAGGTTGTGATACGTGTGCAGCGCGGGAATGGTGGCCTCGCCGACGCCGACGGTGCCGATCTCCTCGGACTCGACCAGCTTGATGTCGAGCCGCTTGCCAAGCAGCTTGCCCATCAGGGCGGCCATCATCCAGCCGGCGGTGCCGCCGCCGGCGATGACGACGCGGTTGAATTCCTTCATGGTGGTGTTCATCGTTTCAACTGGGTCAGGAGTTGCGCGCGGGCCTGGCGCGAAAGGGTGTCGTCGATGGGGCCGAGCAGGCCGCGGGCGGCCTCGGGGATGTGGGCCCAGGTGGACTCGTCGGCGCCAAAGACGAAATGCTGGAAGTGGTGCTGCCAGACGCGACGCTCCTTCTCGGGCAGGTCGCGCAGCGTCATCAGCGCCAGGTGCAGGGTGCTCAGCGGCGAGTCGACGTAGTCCGGCGTCTGGCGCCACCAGGCGTTGATGAGCAGGTTGACCGGCGCCAGCCCTTCGATGTGGTGGAACCACATGCTGGGGATGAAGATGGCGTCGCCCGGTTCGAGCTCGGCCACCTCGCCGGCGTCGAGCGCACGGGCGAAGCGCGGGAAGCGCTCGAGGTCGGGCTTCTCGAAGTCGACCAGACTGACGGGCTGACCGGCAGGTGTCGGGTCGAGCGGGCCCATGTAGAGGTTGGCTATCTGCTCGGGCGGGAAGACCGTGAAGCGGCGCCGGCCGGCGGCGACGATGGCGAGGTTGTCCGGCAGGTCGTAGTGGGCGGCGATGCGGGTGCGGTTGCCCAGCCACAGGCTGACCAGGGCGTCGCGGTTGCCCAAGCCCAGCACGTTGGCATCGAGGAAGCTAGGCAGCACGGCCTCCACGGTCGTCGAGCCGACATAGAGGGCGGGTGGCTCGGGCGTTGCAGCCAGGCCGAGCAGGCCGGTCAGCACCTGGTCCAGCGTCGCGGCGTAGCGGCTGAAGTTGAAGCTGGTCAGCGTCTCGTCGGCATAGAAGACGCGGCCACGGGCCTCGGGCGCCAGCTGGAAAAGGCCGATGCGCACGCCGTTGTAGAAGCCCATCAGATAGCGGGCCAGGGCTTCGTCGGACTGACGTGCGGCCTGAACGACGGGCCAGTGCGCGAAGCCGCCACGCACGACATAGGGCCGGTCGCCGGTCAGCAGTTCGGCGGGCAGGTTGTTCGGGTCGAAAGGCCCCGTCCAGGCCGGTACTGCTTGCATGATCAGAGCTTGCTTTGTCGCTCGACGAGACCTTGCAGCTGCTGCAGCGACGCGATCTGCATGTAGATGGGCAGCAGATGGCCTTCGCGGGCCAGGGTCTCCAGCGCGGCGCCCGGCAGGGCGGCCAGGCGCTCCTCGTGGATGGTGAAGAGGCCGGACAAGCGGCCCGGCTCGCCGGTCGTCGATTCGATGTCGATGACGAAGGGTTCCAGCAACTGGTGGCGGGTCAGCGCCTCGATGAAGACCGGCAGCTGCTGGGCCTGGGCGTGCAGGTGCTCCATCAGCTGCACGACATGGTCGAGGTACTCGCTGAAGCCGCCGTGCGGCATGAAGATGGCGGTGCCGACTTCGCCCTCCTCGGCCCGCACGACGCGCGGGCTGTCCATGTCAATGTGCAACTGCAGGCTGTCGTCTGGAGCGCGGCCGATCATGAAGGGATCGCGCTGCAGGGCCATGGGCACGACGGGGGCATCCCAGCCTGTGTCGGTCATGAAGAGGTTCTGGCCTTCCTCCAGACCGAACAGGGCCACGGGCTGGAAGCCTGCGTCGCCTTCGACCAGCTGGAAGACGATGGGGAAATGGGCCTGCAGCTGGCGGAACTCGGCCGGCAGGGCCAGGGCCGATTGACGTGCGTCGCCCAAGGCGGCGGAGCGCTCGGTGCGGACGCGCAGATGGCGGTGGGTGACGTTGTCGAGTAGAGCGGGGCGGGTCATGTCGCGGTCTTGTAGATATGGTCGATCAAGCTGCGGTGGCCGGGCAGGCCGGGCACGAGACGGCGGGCCTGGCGGGCGGCTTCGTCGAAGGCGGCCTGGGCTGCCTGTAGTTTGGTGGTGGACAGGGGCTGGGTGTCAGGGCGGAAACCCATGCCGTAGAGCACGTACTGGTAACTGGCCGAGGGGAAGACCTCGTCGATGCGGCCAAAGTCATGCCGGGCCGGTGCGCGCATCTGCCACTGCGGCAGCAGTTCGCGCAGGCGCTCGGGCCAGGTGGCCGGGTCGCGGTGGGCGCGCCAGTAGTCGCTGTCGTCGCGCGTGCTCAGCGCGTAGTGCAGCTTCAGGAAGTCGATGACGCGCGCCCAGCGGTAGCTGAAGTCGTCGTTGAAGCGGCGGGAGACGGCGTCCATGGAGGCGCGCGTCATCGGCAACTCGTCGCACAGCCGCTGTGCGGACAGCTCGACCAGGGCCAGGGCCGAGGCCTCCAGCGGCTCGATGAAGCCGCTGGACAGGCCGATGGCGACGCAGTTGCGCACCCAGAACTGCTGGCGGTAGCCGGGGTCGAAGCGGATGGAGCGTGGTGTGGGCCGCTCGGCCGGCGCACCGGTGGCGTCGAGATAGGCGGTCAGTGCCGCATGGGCCTCGTCGTCGCTGGCATGTGCACTAGAGTAGACGCAGCCGACGCCGCGGCGCGAGGGCAGGCCGATGTCCCAGATCCAGCCCTTGGCCCAGGCGGTGGCGATGGTGCAGGAGGCCAGCGGCGCGTCGGGCTGGGCATAGGGCACTTGCACGGGCAGGGCCGCGTCGTTGAAGAGGACGTCGCGCTCGCTCTTCAGCGCGACGCCGTAGTGCTGGCCAATGAGGCGCGAGGTGAGTCCGGAGCAGTCGATGAAGAGGTCGGCCTTCAGTTCGCCATGCTCGCGGGTCTGCAGGGCGGCAATATCCCCCGCGTTGGCACCGTTCTCGTGCGGCACGACGGCGTCGACATGGTCGATGACGTGGTGCACACCGAGCTTGGCGACGGCGTGCTCGCGCAGCAGCTGGCCGAACAGGCCTGCATCGAAGTGATAGGCGTAGTTGGCAACGGCGGCGAACTCGGGCGTCTGCACCTGCTTGGGCGCGCGGCCGGCTTCGCAGACCTGCACCGAGGGGCTGACGACATCGGCAAAGGGGCGTTGGCCCTGGGTGGCCAGCCAGGCCTGCACCAGGTCCGCGTCGCCATAGCCGACGGGCAGCATGAAGGGGTGGTAGTAGCGGTCGCCTTGCGCGCCAGGCTCACCGCGGGCCCAGCCGTCGAAGCGCGAGCCCTGCTTGAACGAGACCTGGCAGCGGCGGATGAAGTCGGGCTCGGACAGGCCGATGCGGCGCAGCGTGTCGCGCATCGAGGGCCAGGTGCCTTCGCCGACGCCGATGCTCGGCACGTCGCTGGATTCGATCAGCGTGATGCGCAGGTCGGCGTGCTCGGCTGCAAGCAGGCCGGCGACGAGCCAGCCGGCCGAACCCCCGCCCAACACCACCACCTCGCGCAATCTGTCGTTCAAGATCTGGGCCTCATCAACAAAAAAGGCCGCTCGCGCGGCCTCGCCAAACGGCGAACAAGGACGGCACCCCAGAGCGCGAGCGCCGCCGAACCAGACTTTGCCTCACAAGAAAGCGCCAGGCAGTCCCGACTTTCCTTGAGGGCCGGCCGAAGCCGGCCCCGAGGCTCTCTCTTAGAACTTGTAGCGCGCGCCGATCATGATGCGACGGCCCAACTGGGTGACAGCACCCATCTGGTTCTCGTTGCGCATGTGCGTGCGGGTGTACTCGTCGGTCAGGTTGATGGCTTCGAACTGGAAGCGCAGTTGCGGCGTGAAGTTGTAGCCCAGGCTCACATCCAGCTGGCCGAAAGGCTCCACGTACAGCGGCTGGGCACCTTCCACGCCGCCGAAGTTCGCCGCCAGGAACTTGCCGCGCCAGTTGTAGGCCAGGCGAGCCGAGTAGGTCTCGTTCTCGAAGAAGCCCACCAGGTTGCCGGAATCCCCCAGGCCGACCAGCACGTCGGTCTGCGCGCCTCGCTTGTTGTTGTCGTAGCTGAGGTTGGAGCGCACCTTGGTGAAGTTGGCCGACACGCCGAAGCCGCTGTTGCCGAAGATGTGCTGGGCGTTCAGCTCGATGCCGTTGAGCTTGCTGGTGCGGGTGTTGTTGATGTAGGTACCCAGGTTGAACATCAGCAGGGGGTCGTTGGGTTGGGCGGTGATGGTGCCCAGCGACGTGCCGGGTGCGCCGGGGCTGACGCCCGGGGCCGTCGGGAAGTTCGCGAAGATGTACTTGCGAATGCACTCGGAATCGGCGCCGCAGCCGCCAGCCGTTGAGGCCTGGTTGTACATCGCGCTGCCGACCGGCGTGTGCAGGCCGAACAGATTGGTTCTGGTGATGACGGCCTCGTTGTAGTCCTTGAGGGACTTGCGGAAGTAGCTCGCCGCGACGTAGCTGCTCTTGGCGTAGTAGTGCTCGGCCGAGAAGTCGATGTTGCTCGACTTCAGCGGCTTCAGGTCGGGGTTGCCTACCGAGCCCGAGCCGCCATCAACACGGGCCAAGGGGTCCAGCCGCTGCCCGCCCTGGATGGCATTCCAGCCCGGGCGGCCGATGGTCTGGCCGTAGCTGACGCGCAGCTTGGTGTCGGCCGTCACGTCGGCGCTCAAGTCGATGGACGGCAGGAAATAGCCGTATTTGCCTTCGCGCGACGCGGACCGCGTGCCGCTGAAGCTGATGGGGATTTCGTTGTTGGCAACCCAGGCCACCGACACCGGGATCTTCTCCGAAGACGGTGATTTCACCTTGGTGCGCTCATAACGGGCGCCGATGGCGGCCTCCATGGGCACGCCCCACTCCCAGGCCAGGTTGTACTGGCCGAAGGCAGCTTGCGATTTTTCCGTCGTGCGGTAGTCGTCCTGCCAGTCGAACGAGGCCTTCAACAGGGCGTCCGAGCCCAGGGACTTGATGGCCGCGGCGCGCAGGTCTTCGAAGTTGAAATAGAAGAACTGATTGAACAGGCGCGAGTCGTTGGAGCCCGGAATGCGGCTGAAGTACTTGCTGATCGAGTCGGCGTGCCAGATGTCGTCCGGCATGGCGGCGGGGCCACCCGCGGCGGCGCCGCCCCAGGTGTCGCGCTGCACGTTGGCGAAGGCCGAGCGGTTCTTCACTTCGGTCAGCGACAGGCCGAAGTCCAGGCTGCTGTCTTCGTTGATCTTCCAGTTGCCCTTGGTCTGCAGCTGGCTGACCTGGTTCTTCTGGTAGCTGTTGCCAAAGACCGAGCCCTGCAGTTCCTGCTTGGTCGGGTCCAGCGTCGCGCCCGCGATGCCCAGCACCGGGAACTTGTTGCTGAAGTCGACAAAGGTGTCGCCGCGGTTCAGCGAGGCGGTGGCCAGCGTCACGCTGGTGCCGAGCGGATCGTTGGCACCCGAGGTGGCGGTGGAGCGGTGGGCGTCGAGGTCAAAGCTCAGCGCGTCGGTGGCCTTCCACTTCAGGTTCAGGCCGAGCTGCTGGTTCTTGTTCTTGGTGCTGATCCGTGAGGCGCCCATGGCCAGG
>NZ_JBFULE010000025.1:0-22684 GCF_056400485.1 Roseateles sp. P5_B10 | reverse complement strand
TCGCTGACCTGCACCACCATGAAGATCCGCTCCCTCTTCATTGCCGCTGGGGCCGTTGCCGCGCTGGTGGGCACGTCGGCCATCGTCGCGATGTGGACGGCCACCCGGCTGGAAGGCCGCGCGGAAGCCCAGCAGCAACGGGCGCAGCAGGTAGCGCGCGACGTGGCAGGCCTGGTCGGCGCGACCTACGTGTTCCAGCGTGAGCGCGACGAGCTCTCGGTCTCGGAGTGGAAGAGCTGGCACGCCAACATCGTGCGTGACCTGGCAGGCGCCGATCTTCAGGGATCAGCGCATGCCGAAGTCGAGTTGCTGAGAGACGCGGCCGGCCGGCTGCCTGCTCTCTTTGAGCGCGCGCTGAAGACGGCAGCCGCGCCAGACAGCGACTTCCAGCGCCGCCGCCACGACCAGGCCTTCGAGCTGCTGCTCGGCGACACCCAAGCCATGGCGGACGCGGCCTTCCGCTGGTCACGCAACGCTGGCGACGCGCGCAGGCTCGCGGAGGACGTGCACGAGCAGGTCACCATGGCCGCGGTGGTCGCCTTCAGCATGCTGCTGGTCGTGCTGGCCAGTGTTGGCGTGCGCCGCGTGCTGCGGCCGCTGGCCCTGCTCACGCAGGCCACCGAGGCCCTCGAGCGCGGCGAGCAGGTGCCGTTGTTCGGCAGCACGGCCCGGGACGAGCTCGGCACCCTCAAGCGCCGCTTTGACGCCATGACCATCGCCCTGCAGCGCCGCACGGGCGAGCTGCGCGAAGCCGAGCAACGCATGCGCGCCGTTGCGGACAACGTCCCCGTGCTCATCACCGAGTTCGATGCCGGCGCYCGCATCGTGTTCGCCAATGCAACGGCCGGGCGGGTCTACGGCGTGCCGGCCGAAGCGCTTGTCGGCAAGCATGTCAGCGACGTGCGCGGCGAGGACGGGGCGCGGCAACTGCAACCCCACATCGAGGCTGTGCTGCAGGGCCAGTCCGTCGAGTTTGATAGCACGCAGGTACTGCCCGGGGCGCAGCGGCATTTCCATCAACTCTATGTACCCAGGCGCGACGCGTTCGACACGGTGGTGGGCTTTTATTCGGTGTCGATGGACATCACCGAACGCAAGGCCGCCGAGCTGGCCGTCCAGGCTTCGGAACATCGGCTGAAGGACATCACGGACAACATCCCCGTTGTGGTCTCGCACTTCGACAAGGACCTGCGCGCGGACTTTGGCAACCTTGCCGCCGAGCGCGTGCTGCGGCGCCCCATCTCCGAGCTGCTGGGGCAGACCTTCCGCGAGATCCGGGGAGACGCGGTGTGGGAGATCGCCAAGCCCCATATCGACGCCGTGATGCAAGGGCAGCCCCGCCAGTTCGAATCCTTCGTGACCCATGGCGATGGCACCCTGTACTTCGCGCAACGCTATGTGCCCGACGTCGATGCGGCCGGCCAGGTCCAGGGCTTCTATTCCGTCTCCTTCGACATCACGGAACGTCGCCAAGCCGAGGCGAAGCTGGCCGAAAGCGAGAAACGGTTGCGTGACATCGCCGACAACCTGCCGGTGATGATTTCCTATATCGACAAGGACCAGCGCCTGCTGTTCCTGAACGAGACCTTCAGCAAGTGGACAGGCCTGGATCACCGCACTACCGTCGGCAAGACCGTGGCGGAGGCCGTGCCGGCGGCGCTGTACGAACAGCGCCGCGAGCACCTGGCGCGGGCACTTGGCGGCGAGCGTGTCGAGTTCCATGTCGAATCCACGGCGGCCGGCGCGGCCCGCTCGCTGCACAACCTCTACCTGCCCGACATCGCCGAGGATGGCTCAGTCCGCGGCCTCTATGCGCTCAGCACGGACGTGACCGAACGCCGGCAGCTCGAGCGCCAGCTTGCCGAGCTGGCCCGCACCGACGCCCTCACCGGGCTGCCCAACCGCTACAGCTTCAACGAGCAGTTGGCCGCGGTGATCAAGCGGGCCCACCGGGCGCAGAGCTTCACGGCGCTGCTGTTCCTTGATATCGACCGATTCAAGCTCATCAACGACAGCCATGGCCACGGTGTCGGCGACGAGGTGCTGTGCGAGTTTGCGCGGCGGCTGCAGCAACTGGTCAGGGGCACCGACTTTGTCGGCCGGCTGGCGGGAGACGAATTCGTCGTCGTGCTGGAAGGCCTGCGCGCTGCCACCGAGGCCGAGATCGTCGCCGGCAAGATCATCGAGGCCATCAACCGGCCGTTTGCCACATCGGCCGGCGAACTGTCGATAGCGACGAGCATCGGCATTGCCGTTCACCCGCGAGACGAACTCGGCGGCGAGGAACTGCTCGGCCGTGCCGATCAGGCGCTGTATCTCGCCAAGGGCGCGGGGCGCAACCAGTACCGGTTGCACGCGTCGTAGCAGGCCTCGTCAGGGCCTGACGAGCTGGCCGTCTTTCTCGCGCACGGTGTCGCCGGCCCTCAGCATGGGATCGGCGCCGAGTTCGACGCTGCGCATACGGCCATGGCGGTCGACGACCTGCGCGACCCAGACGGTGGACTTCTTGGCGTTCTTCTCGACCTCATTACCGGCATAGCCGCCAGCGGCAGCCCCGCCGACGGTCGCCAGCTTCTTGCCGGTGCCGCCGCCCACCTGGTTGCCCAGCAGGCCGCCAATGACGGCACCACCCACGACACCCAGGCCGCTGCCCTTGCCCTTGCGGGTCTCGCTGTGGATTTCCTGCACCCACAAGCAGCCGTCGCAGAGCGCGCTGCGCTGAGCCTGCGTCGGGACGGACAGCACCGGGGCCGGGTTGTCCTCGGCGCGAACGGAAGTGGACAGGGTGGCCGCCAGGGCCGCGGTGGCAATCAGCAACTTCATCGCATCACTCCTTGGAACCCGCCCTGCCCTGGCTTCGCGCCGCGTCAGGCGCGCACGAAGCCGTTCTCGGTCAGCCTGACCTCATCGCCGACGCGCAGGCCCGGGTCGGCGCTGCGCTCGAAGCGGCGCAGACGGCCATCACGCTCGCGCACCTGCACGATCCAGACGTTGTAGCTCTTCTGGTTCTTCTCGATCTCGTTGCCGGCATAACCGCCACCCACGGCGCCCGCCACGGTGGCGAGCTTCTTGCCGTTGCCGCCACCCACCATATTGCCCAGCAGGCCGCCGACGACGGCGCCGCCCACGGCACCGACGCCGCTGCCCTTGCCACGGCGCGCCTCGGTATGCACGTCGGTCACGCGGCCGCAGCTGTCGCACAGCGCGGGCGGGGCCTGGGTTTCAACCACGGGCGCCGGCTGGGCCTGGCGTACCGGGTCGGCACTGGCCAGCCGTTGCGGTGCGGCGGTGGTCTGCTGCTGTGTCGTCGCGGCAATCGGCTCACTGGTGACCGTCTGCGACCGGCCCACTGCATAGGCGCCACCGAGCAGCGCCAGCACGACGGCGACGCCGGCGACGATCTGCGTGGACTTGACGGAATTCATGGGGGTCGACATGGGGCCTCCGATGTGGTTGGTATGACCCGAAGCATGCCGCCCCTACAGCGGCCCTCCCTGTAGGACGAAACCGCTTCAGGCCCAGGGTGTCGACCTAGCCCAACAGCGGCGCCAGCGCGCGGCGCGCCTCGGTCTCGTCCAAGCCACAGCGCACGGCCCAGTCGGCGAGCTGGTCGTCGCCGATGCGGCCGACATTGAAGTACGCCGCGTCAGGGTGCGCCAGGTAGAAGCCGCTGACGCTGGCCGCTGGCGTCATTGCCATGCTGTCGGTCAGGCCCATGCCGATCTCGTCGGGCGCGAGCACGCGAAACAGGTCGCGCTTGGAGAGATGGTCGGGGCAGGCCGGGTAGCCGGGCGCGGGGCGGATGCCTTCGTACTTCTCGGCCACGAGCTCTGCATTGCTCAGCGCCTCGGCCGGCGCATAGCCCCAGAACTCACGCCGCACGCGCTCGTGCAGCCACTCTGCGGCGGCCTCGGCCAGGCGGTCGGCCAGGGCCTTGAGCATGATGGCCGAATAGTCGTCATGGGTGGCGAGGAAGTCCGCCTCCTTCTTGTCGACGCCCAGGCCCGCGGTGACGGCGAACATGCCGACGTGGTCGCCCTCTTCCGCAACAAAATCGGACAGGCAGCGGTTGGGGCGCTTCACTCCTTCGACGACGGGCCTCTCTGACTGCATGCGCAGGCCGTGCCAGACCATGGGCGGTTCGCTGCGAATGGCAATGTCGTCCTCGTTGACGCGCGCGGCCGGGTAGAGGCCGAAGACGGCATGCGCCTGCAGCCAGCGGCCGTCGATGATCTTTTTCAGCATCGCCTGCGCATCGGCAAACACCTTGCGCGCCTCGCTGCCAACGACAGCGTCATCAAGGATGGCCGGATACGGGCCAGCCAGGTCCCAGGTCTGGAAATAAGGGCCCCAGTCGATGTAGCGGGTCAGTTCCGCAAGGTCCAGGTTCTTCAGCACACGACGACCGGTGAACTTCGGGGCGGGCGCGACGCGGCTCAGGTCCAGCACGGCCTTGTTGGCCCGTGCGGCAGCCAGCGTCACCAGCGGCGTCTGCTTCTTGTTGGCATGCAGTTCGCGGGTCTTCTCGATGTCGGCTTTCAGCTCTGCGATATAGGCCGCGGCGCGGTCGTCGCTGAGCAGCTCGGTGCACACGCCCACGGCGCGCGACGCATCGGGCACGTAGACCACCGGGCCGTCGTAGTGCGGCGAGATCTTGACGGCCGTGTGCACGCGGCTGGTCGTGGCGCCGCCGATCAGCAGCGGCATGTGGCGCGAAGCGAAGTAGTCGTCGCGCTGCATCTCGGCCGCGACGTGCTGCATCTCCTCCAGGCTCGGCGTGATCAGCCCGGACAGGCCGATGATGTCCGCGCCCTCTTCCTTGGCTTTGCGCAGAATGTCCTGGGCCGGCACCATGACGCCCATGTTGACGACCTCGTAGTTGTTGCACTGCAAGACCACCGTGACGATGTTCTTGCCGATGTCGTGMACGTCGCCCTTSACGGTGGCGATGACGATCTTCCCCTTGGGCTTGGCGTCGCCGCCGCCCTCGATCAGCAGCCGCTTTTCTTCCTCGATATAGGGCAGCAGGTGGGCCACGGCCTGCTTCATAACGCGCGCGCTCTTCACCACCTGCGGCAGGAACATCTTGCCCTGGCCGAACAGGTCGCCGACGACATTCATGCCGGCCATCAACGGGCCTTCGATGACGTGCAGCGGCCGGCCGCCCTTGGCCAGAATGGCCTGCCAGGCTTCCTCGGTGTCTTCGGTGATGAAGTCGGTGATGCCATGCACCAGCGCGTGCGACAGCCGCTGGTTCACATCGCCGGCGCGCCAGGCCAGACGGGCCGAATCGTCCTTGCCGGCACTCTTGGCGCGGTCGGCGATCTCGATGAGGCGCTCGCCCGCATCCGCGCGGCGGTTCAGCACAACGTCCTCGACGCGCTCGCGCAACTCGGCATCAAGGTCGTCGTACACGCCCACCATGCCGGCATTGACGATACCCATGTCCATGCCCGCCTGGATGGCGTGGTACAGGAAGACGGTGTGGATGGCCTCGCGCACCGGCTCGTTGCCACGGAAGCTGAAAGACACGTTGGACACGCCGCCTGACACCTTGGCGCCGGGCAGGTTCTGCTTGATCCAGCGCGTGGCTTCGATGAAGTCCACGGCGTAGTTGTCGTGCTCCTCGATGCCGGTCGCGATGGCGAAGATGTTGGGGTCGAAGATGATGTCCTCGGCCGGGAAGCCGACCTCGTCGACCAGGATGCGGTAGGCCCGCTCGCAGATTTCGGTCTTGCGGGCGAAGGTGTCGGCCTGGCCCTTCTCGTCGAAGGCCATCACCACGGCCGCGGCACCGTAGCGGCGCACGAGCTTGGCCTGGCGGCGGAACTCATCCTCGCCTTCCTTCATCGAGATSGARTTGACGATGCCCTTGCCCTGGATGCACTTGAGGCCAGCCTCGATGACGCTCCACTTGGACGAGTCGATCATGATCGGCACGCGCGCGATCTCGGGCTCACCGGCGATCAGGTTCAGGAAGCGCACCATGGCCGCCTGGCTGTCCAGCATGGCCTCGTCCATGTTGATGTCGATGACCTGGGCGCCGTTCTCGACCTGCTGGCGCGCGACGGCCAGCGCCTTCTCGAACTCCCCCGCCAGGATCATGCGCGCGAAGGCCTTGGAGCCGGTGACGTTGGTGCGCTCGCCGATGTTGACGAACAGGCTGCCGGCATCGATGGCGACGGGCTCGAGGCCAGAGAGCTTCAGTGCAGGAGGCGAAGGGGGCGTGGTCATCGATGGGGCTCAGGCAGAGGATCGATGAGCGCCGTTTTCAGAAATCCGAGCCTGGCAGGCAAGAAAACCCGTCGCAGCGCTCCTCGGATGGCCGGGAATTCTACGCAGCCACCCCTTCGTCCTCGCTCAAGATCGGCTTGCCGAAGCCGAAGGCCGTTGAGAATGCCTCAATCCATGGCCTCTGAACTCATCCCTCTACCGACCCGCACGCTGCGCCTGGGCATGACCCTGCCGTACGACCTGTTCGACGCCAACGGCAAGCTGCTGTTCGCGCGCGGCCAGGTGCTGCGCGACTCGCCGCTGGTGCGCAGCCTCGTCGATGGCGGCGCGTGGGTGAACTCCGCAGACACCATGGAGTACCAGCGCGCGCTGGCCCATCGGCTGGACACCATGGTCATGCAGGACGTGCCGCTGTCCGACATCGTCAAAGCCGACGGCAGTTTCCGGCTCGACACTCTGGCCCCGACCAAGGTGGAACTCGGCCCGCGCGAGGCCTGGTCCAACCTGCTGCTGCACACCCACAGCCTGCTGCGCGAGGCCGATCCGGTTGATTTCACCGCCCGACTGGCCGCGCTGCGCGACACCGCGCTGAAGCGCCTGCACGCCCACCCTGACGCAACCCTGATGCTGCTGATCTTCGAGAGCAGCCAGGAATTCGGCGACTACAGCGCCCGTCACGCGCTGTTGACGCTGCTGCTCTGCGACCTGGTCGCCCAGCAGATGCAACTGGCACCGGAACTGCGCAGCGCGCTGCAGGGCGCCGCGCTGACGATGAACTACGGCGCCGGCCCCGCCCACGACCGCTTGGCCAGCCAGCTCGACGCCGCCACGCCCGCCCAGCGCCAGGCCCTGGCCGCTCACGGCGACCGCGCTGCGCAGCGCCTGGCCCAGGTCGGCGTCGCCGACCCCGTCTGGCTGACCGCCGTGCGCCTCCATCACGAGGCCGGGCCCGGCCCGCTCGGCAGCCGCAGCGATGGCGAGAAGCTGGCCCGACTGCTGCGCCGCATCGATCTCTTCGGCGCGCGCTTGTCGCCCCGCCGCAGCCGCCAGGCCATGAGCGGCGCCGCGGCCGCCCGCGCCGTCTTCCTCGACGAACTCGGCCAGCCTGACGAAGCCGGCGCGGCGCTGATCAAGACCGTGGGCCTGTACCCACCCGGCAGCATCGTGCGCTTGGCCAATGGCGAAGTCGGGCTCGTCTTCAAACGCGGCTTCAGCGCCAATGAGCCTCTCGTCGCTGCATTGATCGGCAAGAGCGGCAGCCCGTTGAGCAACCCCGTGCCACGCGATACGCGACTGGCCGCCCAGGCCATCTCGGCCAGCCTGGCACCGGCGGAATTCAAGCTGCGCGTGAATCTGGAAGCCCTGCTGAAGCTCTAGACGGCGGTTGAATCGACCGGCAAGAGCGGCCCGCGGGCCGCTCTTTTCATTCCGCCGCTTGCATTCGCCGGACTGCGCATATATTCTGTGTATACACATTATGCACAGCAGTCTCTTCATCTCGCAGACCGACGCGAGGCCGATGTACCTCCAGATCGTCGAACAGATCCGCCAGCGCGTTGCCGCCGGGGACTGGCCAGCCGGGCAGGAGCTGCCGTCCATCCGCGCGCTGGCGGCGGATCTGCGCGTCAGCGTCATCACCGTCAAGCGCGCCTACCTGGACCTGGAATCCGAAGGCGTCATCGTCACCCGCCACGGCAAGGGTTCGTTCGTGGCCGACGCGCAAGGCCTGGCCAAGGACATGCGCCTGGCCCAGCTCGATACCCACCTCGCCGCGGCTGGCGAGATTGCCAGGTCGCTGGCCATGCCCGAGCCGGATTTGATCGAACGACTGCGCAACGCGCTGAATCAGGAGCCCGACAAATGAGCGCGAAAGCCATTGAGATGAACGGCGTGCGCAAGGCGTTCCGCTTCTTCACGCTGGAGAACGTGTCCCTCGACCTTGAGCAGGGCCAGATCATGGGGCTCGTCGGCCCGAACGGCGCCGGCAAGAGCACCACCATCCGGCTGCTGATGGGCCTGCTGACACCTGACGCTGGCAGCATTCGCCTGCTCGGCCACGACATGCCTCAAGACCAGGCCGCCGCCAAAGCCGATGTCGGTTTCGTCAGCGACGACATGAAGCTGCTGCCGCAGGCGACGCTGGCCTGGCACATGGACTTCGTCGCGTCCCTCTACCCCGGCTGGGACGCAACCTACGCCGCCACGCTGTTGAAGCGCTTCGGCCTGCATGGGGGGCAGATGGCCAAGAGCCTGTCCACGGGCGAACAGGCCAAGGCCCTGCTGCTGCTGGCGCTCGCGCGGCGCCCGCGCCTGCTGGTGCTGGACGAGCCCACCTCGGGCATGGACCCGGTCGCCCGCCAGGAACTGCTGACCGAGTTCATGGACGTGCTGCGCGACGACAGCCGCTCCATCCTGTTCTCGTCGCACAACACGCTGGACGTGGAGCGCATTTCCGACCGCATCACCTTCATCGATCGTGGCCGTGTCGTGGCGTCCAACAACAAGGAGGACTTCCTCGAACGCTGGCGCACGCTGCGTTTGCGGCTACCGGACGGTGCGCCCGATTGGCGTCTGCCAGAGATCGTCCACCGCGACGTCGACGGCCCCAACGTCACGCTGACCATCGACGGCTTCAACGACGACTTCCTTGCCCGCCTCGGCGCACCGGTGCAAGAGGTGCACCGCATGAGCCTGGAAGAAGTCTTCGTCGCCACCGTCATGCACAGCCGGCAAGCCCAAGAGGCACACCCGTCATGAAGCTGCTCACCCGCAAGCTCGTTGCCAAGGAGCTCTACGTCTACCGCTGGCTGCTCGTCGGCGCCACCGCTGCCGGCTTTGCCGGGCTGCTGACCGCGGCCAGCGGCGAGGTGGGCTTCAACATCGGCTTCATCGTCTGGCTGACGGCGATCATTGCGTTGGGCGTCATGCTGGCGCTGTTCGGCGTGGCCTCCGAACGCAAGGACCGCTCGCTGCTGTTCGTGCTGAGCCTGCCGCTGTCGCCAGGCGACTATGTGCGCGCCAAGCTGCTGGGCCTGCTCGCCAGCTTCCTGTTGCCGTGGGCTGGCTTAAGCGCCGGCGCGGTGGCGCTGATCCTCGTCATGCCGGGCATTGCCGATGGGCTGCTGCCCTACGCCGTGCTGCTGTGCGTCTTCCTGCTGCTGAACTTCGCGCTGGTGCTGTGCGCCGCGCTGAACATCAGCTCCGAGGCGGGCATGGGCGGCGTCATCATCCTCACGAACATGTCGGTCTCGCTCTTCATGATGGGCGTCGGCCGCATTCCCGAGGTGGGGCAGTACATGCTCGCCGCCACCCCCGTCTGGAACGGCACGTTCTGGCTGCTCCTCGCCGCTGAAGCGGCGCTCACCGTCCTCGCCCTGTCCCTGCCCCTGTTCACCGCCGCACGTCGGCGCGACTTCCTGTGAGGAGGCATGAACCAACCCCTCACGCCCGCTCATCCCACCGCAACGCCGCCACTCGGCGTTGCAAATGCTCGCCGTAGCACGGGCTACGGCTCCGCTTTGCGCCTTGATTGGCGACGCCGCGACGGCCTGCTCGGCCGCGCGGGGTCGATCCACACCTCCTAGGGAAACACCATGACTTCACAACCCAACGGCGAGAGGCTGCACGCCCTCGACGCAGTGCGGAGCTTTGCCCTTTTGCTGGGCGTGGCCTTCCACGCCAGCATGTCCTTCATCCCCGGCATCCCCAAGGGGCTATGGGCCATGAGCGACAACTCGCCCAGTGCCTTCCTGGGCGACGCGGCCTTCGTCGCGCACAGCTTCCGCATGACGCTGTTCTTCTTCATCGCCGGCTACTTCGCGCGGCTGCAGTACCAGAAGCTGGGCACCGCGGGCTTCTGGCTCAACCGCGGCAAGCGCATCGCCGTGCCGCTGGTCGTCGGCTGGCCACTGCTGTTCGTCGCCATCATCTTCGTGTGGGGACTGGGCATGCAGAAGGTGTTCAACGGCGCGCCGCCGGCCCCTCCGGAAATGCCCAAGACCTTTGGCGCGCTGCCGCTGTTCCACCTGTGGTTCCTCTACCAGCTGTTGTGGCTGTATGCCGGCGCCCTGCTGCTGCGCAGTGCCATCGCGGCGCTGGACCGGGGCCAGGTGCTGCGCGGCTGGCTGGACCGCATCACGACCGCTGCCTTGCGCTGGCCGGCCGGTGCGCTGCTTCTGGGCCTGCCGCTCGCGGGCTGCCTGCTGTCCCTGCAGATGTGGATGCCCGCGGTCGGCATCCCCACACCGGACCAGTCGTTGATCCCGCAACTGCCCGCCACGGTCGGCTTCGGCACGGCCTTCATGTTCGGCTGGCTGGTGCATCGCGCGCCAGATGCGCTGGCGGCGCTGCGCGCACGCTGGCCACTGCACCTGGCGCTGGCCATCGCGTCCTCGGCCGTCTGCCTCTGCATCCTGAGAACCCAGCCGCCATTCGGGATGCCCGATACGCCGAAGCTGATCTTCGCGCTGTCCTTCGTTGCTTCGGCCTGGTCGTGGACCTTCGCCATCACGGGCCTCGCACTGCGTTTCCTGTCAGGCCACAGCCCGGCCCTGCGCTACGTCGCCGATGCGTCCTACTGGATCTACCTCGTCCACCTGCCG
Organism: Roseateles sp. P5_B10; assembly: GCF_056400485.1. Lineage (NCBI taxonomy): Bacteria > Pseudomonadati > Pseudomonadota > Betaproteobacteria > Burkholderiales > Sphaerotilaceae > Roseateles > Roseateles sp. P5_B10. Next base: position 11,849 of record NZ_JBFULE010000025.1, on the reverse strand, counting down.
TTGGTGTGCGCCGTGCAGGTCTGGGTGGGCGACTGGCCGCTGCACTGGGGCGTGAAGTACCCGCTCGTCCTGCTGGGCAGCCTCGCCGTGCTTCTGCTGAGCTACCAGGGGCTGGTGCGCTCGACGGTCATCGGCAAGGTGCTCAACGGCAAGGCTTATCCCCGTCGCGCCGTTGCCGTCTCCACCGAAGAAGCGACGACCGATGACGTCGTCGCCTCGCTGTGCGGCGTGTCCAAGCGCTACGGCAAGCTGGAGGCGCTCAGCAGCGTCGACCTGCAGCTCAGGCGCGGCGAGCTGCTCGCACTGCTCGGCCCCAACGGCGCCGGCAAGTCCACGGCCATCTCGCTGTGGCTGGGCCTGCACAACGCCGACGCCGGCATCGTGCGCCTGCTCGGCGGCTCGCCGCAGGAGATTGCGCGGCGCCAGGGGCTGGGCGTCATGATGCAGGACGTTGAGTTGCCCAAGGACCTCAAGGTGCATGAGCTGGTCGCGCTGTCGGCCAGCTACTACCAGCACCCGCTGAGCGTGAAGGACGCGCTGGAGCGCGCCGGCATCACGGCGCTGGCCAATCGGCCCTACGGCAAGCTCTCCGGCGGCCAGAAGCGCCAGGTGCAGTTCGCCATCGCCGTCTGCGGGCGCCCTCGGGTGCTGTTCCTGGACGAGCCCACCGTCGGTCTCGACATCCAGGCCCGCGAGCTGATGTGGGYCAACATCCGTGCACTGCTGCGCGAGGGCTGCTCCATCCTGCTGACGACGCACTATCTGGAAGAGGCGGAAGCACTGGCGACCCGCGTGGCCGTGCTCGGCAAGGGCCGCGTCATCGCCTCGGGCAGCGTGGCTGAGATGCGCGCGCTCGTATCTCGCCGCCACATCCGCTGCGAGACCTCGCTGGTGCCGGGCGACGTGCGCCGGTGGCCGGGCGTGGTGGACGTGAGTTGTGACCACGACCAGCTCGCCATCGTCGCCACGGATGCCGAAGCGGTGGTGCGCCGCCTGCTCGCGGCCGACCCGCAGCTCTCGCGCCTGGAAGTGAAGCAGGCCGGGCTCAATGACGCTTTCAACGAACTGACCCGGGAGGCCGCATGACCACCTTGACCCGCCCCACCCCGGCTTTCGCGCCGGCCCACCGCACCACATCGCCCTACACGGCCGAGATCCGCCTCGAACTCATCCGCCTGCTGCGCGCGCCGGCCTTTGCGCTGCCGATGTTCGTGCTGCCGGTGGCCCTGTACCTGCTGTTCGCCTTCGCGGTGGCCGGCGAGATGACGGCCAAGGACCCGGACGCCGCCCGCTTCATGTTCGCCGGCTTCTCGCTGATGGCCGTGACCATGGCCGCGGTGTTCGCCACCTGCCCGTCCATCGCCATGGAACGAGAGCTGGGCCTGCTGACCCTCAAGCGCGCCCAGCCCGCGCCGCCCGGCGCCTGGCTGACGGCCAAGATCGTCGCTGGCGTCGTGACCGGCGTGATCGCCTACCTGCCCATCCTCGTCGTCACCGCCGTCAGCGGCCAGGCCGGCTTGAGCGCCGGCCAACTCGCGGCCATGAGCGTCGTGCTCATCACCGGTGCCATCCCTTTTTGCGCCCTGGGTCTGATGGTCGGCGCGCTGGCCAGCGGTTCGGCCGCGCCGGCCTACGCCCACCTGCTCTACCTGCCGGGGCTCTACCTGTCGGGCGTGTTCTTCCCGCTGCCCAAGTCCATGTACTTCCAGGCGCCGTTCTGGCCGCAGTTCCACCTCAACCAGCTCGTCTTCGCCGCGGGCGGGGTGGAGAAGTTCCGCTGGATCGCACCGGAGATGGCCTTCGCCGTGCTGTTCGGGTTCACGGTGCTTTGCTCCGGGATTGCGCTGTACCGCCTGAAGCGGCGCGGCTGACAACGACAAGGGCGGCCCGCAGGCCGCCCTGGCTCTTCAGCCTCAAGGCCGATCAGCGCTTGGCCGAGCCATTGGCCGCGCCGTCCACGGCCACCGACTTGTCGGTGCGCGAGGCCTTGGCCGAGGCGCCGCCCGCAGCCTGGGTCTGGCGGCCGGTGGCCTGGCCGCTGGCATTGCCGCTGACTTCCTTCTTGCTGGCGCTGCCCGCCGCGGCACCCCCCAGCGTCAGCGGCGAGGTGGCGGCGGGCGCGGTGGAGGCCGTGGGCGTGGCCGGAGTTGCCGGCATGGCGGGGGTCGTGGCCGTCGGTGTGGCCGGGTTGGCGGGCGTCGTCGCGGCCGGCGTATCGCCACGGCTCAGCGCACCGTTCAGCATGCCGCTGCCTTGGCCCGCCAGATTGCCACTGACGCCGTTGGCCGTGCCATTCAACGCGCCGCTGATGCTGCCATCGGCGCTGCCCGAGGCGCTGCCGGCAGCATTGCCCAGCGAGTCCTTGGCGCCTTCGCCGGCGGACTTCAGCTCACCCACCTTGTCGGTCGCGGTGGACTTCACCTCGCCGACCTTGGCCGTCGCCGTGTCCTTGACGCCGCCGACGGTGCCCTTGGTCTTGTCCAGCGTGCCCTTGACGAGGGAACCGTCCGCCGAGCCGCTGGCATTGCCGTTCGCGCGGCCACCGACATCGAGCTGGCGGGGCGACAGCGCGCCATTCAAACCGCCGGTCAAGCCACCGGTGAGGCCGCCACCGCCACCGCCGAGCAGGCCGGCGTGGGCGTTGGAAGCGAGCAGGCCGGCCRCGACGGCCGAAATGGTCAACACGGTGCTCAGCGTGGTGCGAAGAACTTGGGTGCGACGGGTTGCAAACATGATGGATCTCCGGGTGGTTGTTGCGGAAGAGCCAGCCATTCCGGCCCTTTCACTGAGTACAACGACCGCAGCCGAGACTTCCTTCCCGATCGAGATGCAAGTGTCTGTTTCAGCGTGCCTGGCGTGCTTGCAGCTGCTCGGGTACCACGCGCAGGTCTTCGGCGACGAGGCCACGGCCATAGACCGGATCGCGCCCGGGCGCGCCCAGATCGATGGCGGCAGCGGCCAGGCGCTCCAGCACTGCCGCAGCGGCGGCCGGGTCGGGCTCGCGCAGTTCCGCAGCAAGCAGGCCCGCCACCAGCGGTGCCGCAAACGAGGTGCCGCGCGCGATGCCATAGCCGCCGCCACTGCGGGCCACGGCGACATCGGCGCCCGGCGCCGTCAGCAGCACCTGTGGCCCCTGCGCCGCCTCGGGCAGCACGCGGCGCGATGGGTTGACGCCGGTCACGCCGATGACGCCGGCATAGGAAGCCGGGAACAGCGGCGGCGCGGCCGGGCCGTCGTTGCCGACCGCCGCGACGAGCAGATGCCCGCGCTTGACCAGGGCCGCGACGCCCTGCTCCAGCAGCCGGTTCGGTGGGCCGACCAGGCTCAGGTTGATGACGGCGACGCGCTCGCGCGCCATCCAGGCCAGGGCGCGCACGACCTCCTCGGCCGAGCCGCCGTCGGGCTTGTCGCAGTACACGTCGGCAGCAAACAGCTCGGCCTTGGGTGAAGCGCCCGCAAAGCCGCGGTCGCGGCCGACGAGCAGGGAGGCGATGGCCGTGCCATGTTCGCTCGGTACGAGGCTGCCAGCGCAGCCGAAGCTGCCGCCGGCCGCATGGCGCAGGGCGGTGTGACGGCGGTCCACGCCACCATCGATGAGGCCCACCCGCACCGGGCCGCGCGGCTTGGCTGGGGCGACAGCGGCGCCGGGTGCGAGCTCGCCGCTGCGCGAATACAGATGGTTGAAGTCGGCCTGCAGATCGGGCTGGGCGGCGCGCAGCTTGTCCAGCGCCTCGGCTGTGCCCAGGCTCGCGGGCACACTCAGCACGACCTCGCGAAGTTCCAGCTCGGGCCAGGCCTCCTCGCGCAGCTTGACGAGGCCCAGGGCCGCCGCTGCGGCCAAGGCGGCATCGCTGGGCGAGAGCAGCACGAGTTCGCGGCGGCGTATCAGCTCGCCGCGCGGGTCGGCCTCGACGAGGTCCGAATGGCGCTGCAGCAGGTCGCGCACCGTCGTCGCGCGCAGGTCCACCAGCTGCGTGGTCGACGACAGCAGCTCGGGCAGGGGTTGCACGACGCGGTCCACGACACGGTCCACCATACCGGGCAGGCGCGACACGCCCGGCAGCTGCGGCAAGCGCAGTTGGGCCTGGGCCGGCACGGCCAGGGCGGCGAGGGTCAGAGCGAGAAGAGGTTTCATGGCGTCGCAACAGCTTTTGTGAGGATAACGAGCGAGGGAGGGAAGAAAATCCATGCCTCGTCCGTTGTCCCTGTATCGATGCCCGAGAACCTTTCCGAACTTCGCCAGGAAATTGCTGCCCTGCTGCCGCGGCTGCGCCGTTTCGGCCGCACGCTGGCCCACTCCCGCGAAGACGCCGACGACCTCGTGCAGGTCGCCATCGAGAAGGCGCTGAACCGCACCGACCAGTGGACGCCTGGAACGCGTCTGGACAGCTGGATGTTTCGCATCATGCAGAACGCGTGGATCGATGAACTGAGGGCCCGTGAACGGCGCGGCCAGACTTTCCTGCCCGAGGAGGAAGGCGAGCACGTCGGCGACGGCGCCATGACGGGCGCGCCGCTGGACGCCATCCTCGTGCGCAAGGCCGTAGCCAAGTTGAGCGACGAGCACCGCACGGTGGTCGGCCTGGTGCTGGTCGAGGGCTTGAGCTATCAGGAAGCCGCCGAGACGCTGGGCGTGCCGGTCGGCACCGTGACGAGCCGCGTCGCCCGCGCCCGCGAGGCGCTGCAGGAACTGCTGGGAGAGTGGCCATGAACATGAACGAGGATCAACTGAAAGCCGAGCGCCGCCGCCTGGCCGCCGCCTTTGACGGCGTGCTGAAGGAGCCTGTGCCGGAGCGSCTCARGGCCYTGCTGGCCGAGCCGGCCGCGCAGGTCGTGGACCTCGGCRCCGTGCGCGCCCAGCGGCGTGCCATGTCCAGYTGGGCCGCCTGGGGCGGCATGGCCGCAACGCTGCTGCTGGGCACGCTGATCGGCACCCGCCTGACGCCACCGGGCGCGACCGATGAAAACCGCCTTGTCGCCACCGGCGCCATCGCCCAGGCGCTGGACCGCCAGCTCGCCAGCGCACCAGGCGGCGCAGTGGCCGTGCAGGTCAGCTTCAAGGCCAGGGACGGCCGCTACTGCCGCAGCTTCACGACCACCGCCTCGGCCGGCCTGGCCTGCCGCGACGGCGACGGCGCCTGGGCCTTGCAGCAGGTCGCGGCCGTGGCGCCCACGCCCGGCACCGGCATGCGCCAGGCCGCCACCGCCCTGCCACCCGCCGTGCTGGGTGCGATGGACGGGCTCATCGCCGGCGAAGCCCTCAACGCCGAGCAGGAGCGCACCGCGCGCGACGCCGGCTGGCACTGAAAGCACCGCGGCTGGGCTAGCATGGGGCAGCCGGGGAGGGCAAACCACATACCAACCCCTGACTTTGCCTTCGCATGCCCTGGCGAATCTCTGCAAGCCTGCTGCGCTTCAAGCGCTACCTGATCCTCGGCAACCTCGTCATCCTGGCGATGGTTGTCCTGGTCGCGCTGCGGGTCGCCTATGCCAGCCAGCAGACCCATGAGGCGCAGGCGCGCCAAACGGCGGCCAATCTGGCGCACACGCTGGGGCAGAACGTCAGCGCGGGCTTCAGGCTGGTGGACAACAGCCTGCAGTCCTTGCTGAAGCGGCTGGATGAGCTGCCGGCCAAGGGGGCGGACCTTCGCGAGATCGCGCGCATTGCCGAGGAGCAGCGGGCCCTGGTGCCCACCATCGATGCGCTGCGCGTGACCGACGCCAACGGCCTGGTGCTCAACCCCGGCGACAGGCCGGCCGTGTCCATGGCCGACCGCGACTATTTCCGCGCGGCGCAGGCCGACCCGACGCGCACGGCCGTTTCCGAGCCCCAGCGCGGGCGCATCATCGGCGGCTGGGGCCTGGTCCTGGCACGCGCCCGCACCGCCGCCGATGGCCGCTTCTTGGGCGTGGTCTACGCCAGCATCAAGACGGAGCGCTTCCGCGACGACTTCAAGCGTGCCAACGTCGGCGCCCAGGGGGCCGTGACGCTGCGCTCCAGCTCGCTGCAGCTGATCGCGCGGTATTCACCGCTGGATGCCAACCCCGAGGCCGGCACCGGCACGACCCGGGTGTCCGAACAGCTGCGCGCGGCACTGGCCGCGAACCCGAAGCAGGGCAGCTTCGTCACACGCACGGCGCTGGATGGCGTGGAACGCGCCACCGCCTACGAGACCGTGCCCGACTACCCGATGCTGATGCTGGCGGGCCTGGCCACCGAGGACTTCTACGCCGGCTGGCGCCGGGAGGTCGGCGTGCTGGCCGCGCTGCTGTTGCTGCTGGAGGCGCTGCTGGTCGCGTTCTCGGTCTTCATCTACCGCGCCCAGGCCCGGCAGGTGCAGGAGCGCAGCCGCGTCGAGCTGCTGGCCGCCGAGCGCGGCGCACTGCTGGACAACGAGCTGGTGGCGATGGTCAGGCTGCGCGGCCGCAGCGAGGTCTGGCACAACGCCGCCCTGGACCGGCTGTTCGGCTACGAGCCTGGCGAGCTGAGCGGCCAGCCCTCACGGTTGCTCTATCTCGACGATGAGTCCTACGCCCAGATCGGCCGCGCCTCCCAGCGCCTGGAGGCACCGCACCGCTACCGCACTCAGCTGCGCATGCGGCGCAAGGATGGCAGCCCGGTCTGGATCGACCTGAGCGGCACGGCCCTGCCGGACGGCGAGTCGTTGTGGCTGATGCTGGACATCACGGCCATCAAGCACAGCGAGGAGCAGGCCCGCCACCTGGCTTTCCACGACATGCTGACCGGCCTGCCCAACCGGCACCTGCTGTTCGAGCGCCTGGCCTTCCTGCTGCGCGACGCCGAACGCAACGACCGCTGGCTGGCGGTCTGCTATCTGGACCTGGACGGCTTCAAGGCCATCAACGACGCCCAGGGCCATGACGCCGGCGACGCGCTGCTGCGCATCACCGCCGAGCGCCTGAGCGCCAGCGTGCGCGGCAACGACGTGGTGGCGCGTATCGGCGGCGATGAGTTCGTGCTGGTGCTCAACCAGCTCAACGGCCTCTACGACGAAAGGCATGCGCTGAACCGGCTGCTGACCGCCTTCGAGGCGCCCATCCCCCTGCCGGGCGGCGGCGAGGCCCGGGTGGGGATCAGCATCGGCGTGGCCATGTACCCGCGGCATGGGCGCGACGTCAACACCCTGATCACCTGCGCCGACCGGGCCATGCTGGCCGGCAAGCGCACCGGCAAGGGCCGCTGGGTCATGCATGAAGACGAGGACGGGCCGACAGCTTGAGCCGCGTGCTCAACTCAACTGCCGCGCCCCTTGGTCAGCAGTCAGGGTTCGGGGATGCGGCTGATCTGCACGCTGACGATCTTCCAGGCGCCGCCACGCTTCACGTAGATGTCGATGTAGCGGTAGTGGCTCTTGAAGGCCTGGCCCTGATAGCGGCCCGTCATGCGCGTGCGGCCGCTGAGCAGGGCCGTGTCGCCATAGACGCGCACCTCGAAGTCCTCGACGGTGTAGGGGTCGATGACAAGGTCGGGCGAGACCAGCCCTTCGACAAAGCTGGCCTTGGTTTCGACATTGCCGCGGCCGTCGATCTGGCGGAAATCCTCGGCCATGTTGGCCTCGATGGCGGCGCGGTCCCGGCGGACGATGGCCTGGTCCCAGGCGTCCGACTGGGCCTTGAGCTGCGCGACCAGCTCGGCCGGCGGGGCGGCCTGGGCCAGGCCGGCTGCCAGCATCAACCCCATCAAGAGACCGCGACGCTTCATCAGGCCACTTTCAGACTGCGCCAGATCAGCCCCGTGATCAGCTCGCGGGCACGGTCGAAGTCCTCTTCTTCCAATGCTGGCTTGCCCATGTAGAGAGCGAACTGCGGCCCCAGATCGGCATAGGCCTGGGTGGACGACCAGATCAGGAACATCAGGTGGGTGAAATCGACGCGCCGGATGCGGCCCTCGGCCGCCCAGCCCTCGAAACGCGCCACGTCGGCATGCAGCAGCGGCATGACCTGGGCCTTGAGCACGTCCTGGTAGCGCGGCGCGCCAGCCATGATCTCGCGCGTGAAAACGGCGTTGCCGCTGGGCCGTTCACGGCTGAATCGTAGTTTTGCCGACACATAGGTGTGGATGGCGGCTTCGGGTTCGTCGGCCTCGGTGATGGCGTTCATGTTGGCCATCCACTCGCCCATCACGCTGTCCAGCACGGCGCGGTAAAGCTCCTCCTTGCTGGGCCAGTGATAGAGCAGGTTCTGGCGCGACAGATCGAGCACGGCAGCGATGCTGTCGAGGCTGACACCTTCGAATCCGTATCGGGCGAACTGGCGTTCGGCTTCAGCGAGGATGGCCTCCTGCTTGCGCAGGGTGGCGGCGCGCGGGGTGCGCGCGGCAGCGGTCACGGTCATGCCCGCATTCTGACGGCGCGCACCAAGCTGAAGCTGCGGGTTTTTACGCTTAGGTCAATTTTTACGGAGTAGTAATGTTTGGGTGTTTTCCACCCGGAGATTCCCGTGGACCTTGCCGATCTGAAATCCGGGCGCCTGACGCCCGATGACTACGCGCAGAATTTTGCCGACGCGCATCCGCCGCTGAACCGGACGCAGGCGCTGATCGAGGCGGAGCGCTGCTATTACTGCTATGACGCGCCCTGCCAGACGGCCTGCCCGACCGGCATCGACATCCCCAGCTTCATCCAGCGCGTGGCGCAGGACAACGTGCGCGGCGCGGCCGAGGCCATCCTGACGGCCAACCCGCTGGGCGGCATGTGCGCCCGCGTCTGCCCGACCGAGGTGCTGTGCGAGCAGGCCTGCGTGCGCAACACCAATGAGAGCAAGCCGGTGGAGATCGGCATGCTGCAGCGCTATGCGGTGGAGGGTCACTTCGCCAACCCCGGCGCCAAGCCGCTGTTCGAACGCGGCATGCCGACGGGCCGGCGCATCGCCGTCGTTGGCGCCGGGCCGGCCGGCCTGGCTGCGGCCCACGGCCTGGCGTGGCGCGGTCATGACGTCGTGCTGTTCGACGCCAACCCCAAGCTCGGTGGCCTGAACGAATACGGCCTGGCGACCTACAAGGTGGCCGGCGGCTTCGCGCAGAAGGAGATCGACTGGCTGCTGAGCATTGGCGGCATCACGCCCAAGTTGAACTGTCGACTCGGCCGTGACATCACACTCGACGGCCTGCTGGCTGAATACGACGCGGTCTTCCTCGGGCTGGGCCTGGGTGGCGTCAATGCATTGGGCATTGCCGAACCGCAGGTCACGGGCCTGCGCGACGCCGTCGACTTCATCGCCGAGCTGCGCCAGAGCGCGCCCGAGATCGTCACAGTGGGCCGCAAGGTCGTCGTCATCGGCGGCGGCATGACAGCCGTGGACGCGGCCGTGCAGAGCCGGCTGCTGGGTGCCGAGCAGGTGACCATGGTCTACCGCCGCGGGCCCGACGGCCTGTCGGCTTCCACCCACGAACAGCACTGGGCACAGACGAACGGCGTGACCATCCGCTGCTGGGCTCGGCCGCTCGGCGTGGAAGGCCAGGGCGGCGTGCTGCGAGGCATGCGCTTTGCGGCGACGAAGCTCGAAGGCGGCAAGCTCGTCGACACCGGCGAACAGTTCTTCATCGAGGCCGACATGGTGCTGCGCGCCATCGGCCAGACGTATCAGCCGGAACCGGCTGGCAGCGCCATCGCCCTGGAAGCCGGCCGCATCAAGACCGACGCCGACGGCCAGACCAGCCTGGCCCGCGTCTGGGCCGGCGGCGACTGCCGCGCCGGCGGCCGGGACCTGACCGTAGAAGCCGTGGAGCACGGCAAACGCGCCGCCATCAGCATCGACCGCGCCCTGGGCCTGAGCGCCGTCCGCCATCACGATACGGAGGCCTCCCATGGCTGACCTGAGCACCAACTTCCTCGGCATCCAAAGCCCCAACCCCTTCTGGCTCGCGTCCGCACCGCCGACCGACAAGGAGATCAACGTGCGCCGCGCCTTCGAGGCCGGCTGGGGCGGCGTCGTCTGGAAGACGCTGGGCGAGGACCCGCCGGTCGTCAACGTCAACGGCCCGCGCTACGCCACGCTGTGGAGCCAGGACCGGCGCGTCATCGGCTTCAACAACATCGAGCTGATCTCCGACCGGCCGCTGCAGATCAACCTCGACGAGATCAAGCGCGTGAAGCGCGACTTCCCTGACCGGGCCATGATCGTCTCGCTGATGGTGCCGGTCAACGAGGCGAGCTGGAAGGCCATCCTGGAGCGCGTGGCCGACACCGGCGCCGACGGCGTGGAGCTGAACTTCGGCTGCCCCCACGGCATGAGCGAGCGTGGCATGGGCTCGGCCGTCGGCCAGGTGCCGGAGTACATCCAGCAGGTCACCGAGTGGTGCAAGAAGCACACGAAGATGCCCGTCATCGTGAAGCTGACGCCCAACATCACCGACGTGCGATTCCCGGCGCGCGCAGCCCATGCGGGCGGCGCCGATGCGGTCAGCCTCATCAACACCATCAATTCGGTCATGGGCGTGGACCTGGACCGCATGACCATGAGCCCGGTCACCGACGGCCTGGRCTCGCACGGCGGCTACTGCGGCCAGGCTGTGAAGCCGATCGCGCTGAACATGGTGGCCGAAATCGCCCGCGACGCGGCAACCGCCGGCCTGCCGATCAGCGGCATCGGCGGCATCACCACCTGGCGCGATGCGGCCGAGTTCATCGCCATGGGCTGCGGCACGGTGCAGGTCTGCACCGCCGCCATGGTCTACGGCTTCAAGATCGTGCAGGACATGTGCTCGGGCCTGAACACCTTCATGGACGAGAAGGGCTACAAGAGCATTGCCGACTTCCAGGGCCGCGCGGTGCCGACCGTGAAGAACTGGAACCAGCTCAACCTGAACTACGTCGAGAAAGCCGTCATCGACCAGGACAGCTGCATCAAGTGCGGGCGCTGCCATGTCGTCTGCGAGGACACCTCGCACCAGGCCATCTTTGCGATGAAGGACGGCCAGCGGCATTTCGAGGTCAATGATGCCGAATGCGTCGGTTGCAATCTCTGCGTGTCGATCTGCCCCGTCCCTGGCACCATCTCGATGCGCGCGCTGCAGCCGGGCGAGACCGATGCGCGCACGGGCCGCGTCATCGACGGCAGCTATGCGAACTGGACCACGCACCCGAACAACCCGATGAGTGCCGGATGCACTTGAAGGAATCGAGATGAGTCCCTACGAAGTCGGTCATTGGATCAGCGGCGCCATCACGCGCGGCAGCGGCGAGCGCCAGCAGGACATCTACAACCCCGCCACCGGCGCGGTGCAGGGCAAGCTGCTGCTGGGCAGCGTGGCCGACCTGGACGCCGCGGTCGCGTCCGCTGCCAAGGCCGCCAAGGCCTGGGGCCAGACGCCGGCACTGGCCCGCTCCCGCGTGCTGTTCAAGTTCCTGTCCATCGTGCAGGACAAGCGCGAAGAACTGGCCGCCGCGCTGGTGCGCGAGCATGGCAAGACCATGCCGGATGCCTTGGGCGAAGTGGCCCGTGGCATCGAGAACATCGAGTTCGCGACGGCCATGCCGCAGCTGCTCAAAGGCGAGTACACCGAGCAGATCGCGCGCGGCCTGGACGCCTGGAGCGTGCGCCAGCCGCTGGGYGTSGTCGCSGGCATCACGCCGTTCAACTTCCCSGYCATGGTGCCSATGTGGATGTACCCGCTGGCCATCGGCTGCGGCAATGCCTTCATCTTGAAGCCCAGCGAGCGCGACCCAAGCGCGTCGCTGTTGATGGCGCAATGGCTGAAGGAAGCCGGCCTGCCCGACGGCGTGTTCAGCGTCGTGCAGGGTGACAAAACAATCGTCGACGCCATCCTCGCCCACCCCGGCATCGCGGCCGTCAGCTTCGTCGGTTCCACGCCGGTGGCCGAGCACATC